>JAEXXR010000181.1 GCA_023405705.1 Actinomycetes bacterium | reverse complement strand
ACGAGGCCAACCACATCGACAAGTGGGGCTTCAAGGTCCCGTTCGTCTGCGGCGCGACCAACCTCGGCGAGGCGCTGCGGCGCATCGGCGAGGGCGCGGCGATGATCCGCTCCAAGGGCGAGGCCGGGACCGGCGACATCGTCGAGGCGGTCCGTCACATGCGCAAGATCAAGGGCGAGATCAAGCGCCTGCAGGGCCTCGACGACGCCGAGCTGGCGACCGCGGCCAAGGAGCTGCAGTCGCCGCTGGACCTCGTCCGCTCGGTCGCCGCGAATGGGAAGCTGCCGGTCGTGCTCTTCTGCGCCGGCGGCATCGCGACCCCGGCCGACGCGTCGCTGATGATGCAGCTCGGCGCCGAGGGCGTCTTCGTCGGTTCCGGCATCTTCAAGTCCGAGAACCCCGAGCACCGCGCGAAGGCGATCGTCGAGGCGACGACCCACTTCGCCGACGCCGAGCGCGTCGCCGCGGCCTCGACCGGCCTCGGCGCGCCGATGTTCAGCCTCGAGACCTCCAAGCTCGAGACCGAGCAGCTGCTGTCGCAGCGCGGTTGGTGAGCGAGCCAGGCTGGGCACGAGGATATGCATCAGATGATGCTAAGCAGCGTGCCGTGATTCCGGGGGGAGGGACGCGCCGGCTTGCACATTTCGTACACACCAGCTCGACTCCGGGCGTGCCCACGCGTGCGGTCCCAGGCAGAGAATCTCCGCTGCGACGGGATATCCTGGAATCCGGACGCACTCAGATCCGCCCTCTCGCGGCGGAGACCGGGGCTCGTCAGGCGCGCTCAGCTTTGGGCGCGTGGGCGCGGCGGGCGGTCCACCGGGGTGTCATCGAGCGTGCGCGTCGCGTCGGCGAGGCGGGCGAGCGCGTCTCCGATCGGGTGCTCTCGCCTGAGGCGATACCGCCCGCGTTCGGGTTGGTCGACGGCGCCGATCGCCTTCAGGCCGCGCAGCGTTTCGAACGCGGTGACTCTCGTACAGCGGGCGCTTGTCGTGATGTCTCTGACCGGCAGGCCCGCGTCGTCCCTCGACGCGGCGAGCATTTCGATGATCCGCCGCTTGCGGTCGCCTCCGTACAGCCAGCTGGCGGCTGAGTCGCGTCCCGGTTCCTGTTCCCCGTAGAAGGGCGACACGCCGGCGAGTGTAGTACGGTTGAACCGTATATGCGGCTTCGACTGCTGCAGACCCCCGAGATCCCGGCGAGCGCCTCGTTCGACCCGCCGCCGTTCAGCCTCGCCGTCCTCCCCGGCCGGCCCGGCCAAGGTCGTGAGGCGCTCGCCGTGGGGATCGGGTCAGACGTGTGGGGCCGCGTCGTCGCGGTTGCCGACGCGGCCCGGATCCCGGCCTCGCTGATGGCGGTGATCTGGATCGACTCCGAGCGCGCGCTCGCGAGCGCGACCGCCGCGACCGGGTGCGCGAGAACGTCGCTGACCGACGTGCTCGACCGGGACGCTTCGTCGGCGATCGGCAGCGAGCAGTCGCGGATTCGGCCAGCCGGCGCGCGGCGATTGGCGGCCTATGCCCGCTGCGTCGCTTTCGGCGATGCCACGGTCGTGCGGGCTGACCCTGCGCCGCCGTCGGCGCTCGACCTCTCGCCCGAGCAGCTGACCGCCTGGCACGCAGCGGCGATGAGCGACGGGGTGCCGCTCGCGGACTGGGTCAACGCGAGGCTGGCCGGGATCCGGTCAGGGCGCCAGTTGTGGGAGGGGGCGGCTGCGCTCGCCGGCGTCTCGCTCGGCGAGTGGGTGCTGACTCAGGCTGCGCGCTCGTCGCGCAGGTAGCGGTCGACGCCCTCGGCCCAGCGCGGAGCCAGGCCTCCGTCGAGCTGGCGCATCCGCTTCAGGAATCTCAGCGGGTCGGCGGCGGCGCGAGCGGCCTGGGTCCTGAGCTCGTGGAAGAGGTGCTCGCGCAGGGCGATGCCGCTGTCGGTCGTGACGGCGTCACAGTCTGGGTCGTGGCACGGCGGGAGGGACGGGTCGCGCGCCTCCCATCGCGACACGGAGCGCAGCTCGCCAGGGACCTCGTAGTTCAGCGCCTTGCCGCCGCCCCCGCCGCCGTTCGCGGCCGGCACGTTGGCGAGCGGGATCGTGCGGAAGTAGCGGGCACCGGTCGAGAACGCGTCGATCCCGGCGATCGCGAGTACCGGACCGAGCCGGCCGACACGGTGCGCGACGACGTAGAAGCCAGCGCGGCGATAGGCGGCGACGAGTCGGCAGTAGCGCTCGACCTCGGTCGCGCTCGCGGTCTCTGGTCTTATCCGCCGCACCTGCAGCAGCACCCGCTGCACCCCGGTCGCCGCCAAGATCGCCGCGGCCTCGGCCGCGACCTCGGTCCGGCTCGCCGTGACGCGCACCGGCACCAGCACGTCCCGCGACCCTGCTCGCTCCAGCGCCAGCTTCGCGAAGGCGACGGTGGCGAGGAAGCGCGGGTCCTCCAGCGAGGAGAACTCGAAGCCGACCGACGTCATCAGTCCTGCCTTCGTCTGCTGCGCGGCCGCTACGTCGGCGACGAAGTTCTGCCAGCCGGGATCGAGCAGCCGCTCCGGGACGATCGGCGGTGCCAGAGCCTGCACGAGCGGCGAGGCCGCCTGCCGTTCTCTCAGTCCCTCCAGCCCGGATCTCGGATGCCCGAGATCCTCGACCGCGAGGTCGAGCGCCAGCCGCGCCCCGGCCTCCTCGATCGATCTCAGCAGCCGGTCATGTGGCTGTCCGAACCGCCTGTGCCCCGCCGGATACGGCGCAAAGTAGTGCGCCCGCACCAGCACCGCGTCGAACGGCCGTCTCCGTCTCGTCCTCGCGACGAGATTCCACTCGTCGTCTTCGAGACACGCGAAGAGATGAGGCGCTCTTGACACGGCGCCAAATGTAGGGACGTGCTCGGATGGAATACGAACGTGTGATCGCCTGCTCTGTTCGCTCGAGGCCTAAGGGCTCGCCATCGGCGCTGTGCTTCGGTAGTTCCGCGAATGGAGAGAGGCCGAGGCCGTCGTCGTCCGGCGCAGATCATGGGGTTCGCTGAGAGCCATCACGTAAGTGACATCGGGCAAGTGCGACGCGTGTTTGTGAGCGCGCCGCCCGCGGGCGCGCGGCACGCGTGACCTCTTGGGTGCGATCCACCCCCGCACGACGCGGAAATCAGCGAATTTGCAGGGCAAATGTCGCGCATTGCGACCGCCGCCGGCCGGTCGATACCGATGGATGCGGGCCGATGCGCGGCGCTTCTGCCACTCCGCGCGTGAGGGCGGCAGGCGGTCAGGCGCGGGGCTGGCTACTCGTTCGGTGGCTGGCCGTTGATGGCGCGCCAGCCCTGGTCGAAATTCCCGAGCGACGGCGGAGGCTCCACAAGCCCGAGCATGCCGGCGTACCCAGTGACGACCGTGGGATGCAGTTCGGCGACGGCTCCGAGGCCGAAATGCCGCATCTCGCCGGCGAGCGTCGCGAACGTATCGCGGTAGCTTGCACCCTGCCCGACGACTCTGGCGGCGCCGGCGGCGAGCGCATCCACATCGTCGAGCGAGAGCGAGATCAGCTGGCGCCGGCCGCCCGGGGCCAGATTGAGGTCACTCATGTGCTGCTCGAGGAGGTTGAGCGAAGGCTGCGCTCTCCAGCCGCGGGTACCTGGGCCCCGGCCTTTCGCGCGAAGCTGGATGTGAACGCCGTCGCCTCTCCATTCCCATTCGACAACATCGCCATCAGGGTCAAGCTCGGCGAGCCGCGCGTCGACGGCTGCGACGAGGTCGCCGACGGCGAAGTCACAACGCCTACAGAGAAGCGGCGCTGAACGAAGACTGGCGGATGTTCCCTGTGCTCTATGTGCCGCGGTTGAGAGGCGCTGCAGGCGACGATGGTAAGCAGCGGGTCGTGGTCGATCTCATCTCGAGCATGACCGAGGCCAGCGCGATTGAGGTCTACCGCCGGATGGGCGGAATGGTCGGCGCCTCGATCAGCGATCCGACTGGCCGTCTCCCCTAGCAGGGCAGATCTCGCGCCGCTGGTCAGGGGCCTGCCGCTGGCGCTAGCGCGTCCAGTGACTGCTGCTACGTCCCTCGTCACGAGCGTCGACGGTTTCGGAGAGGCGTCCCCGGAAACCGTCAGCGGCGAGCGCGCACCGCGCTCGCCGCGAAGACGCGGTTGCCGGCAAAGCTCGCCTCGACGACGTGAGAGACGAAGAACGGCGCGAGCGTCAGATCGACGCATCTAGCGCGGCCGCCGGCGTCGGTCGTGCCGTCGCACAGCCGCCGCCCGTTGCGGATGCGGAAGGAGACTCTCGCGCCGGTGACGGGCTGGGTGCCGTCGGCGCTCGTCAGCCGTGCTTCGAGTCGCACCCGCAGCGGCCACAGCGGGGTAGCCGTCGCCGTCAGAGAGGTCCGTATCAGCTGCTTGTCGAGGTCCTCGGGCGTGGGCTCGGGATGCCGCGAGGGGTCGGTCGCGGCCGGCAGTTCCGGCGCCGGTCCGTTATGGCCGATGATCCCGCCGGTGTAGACGAGCGCCTCCCACTCGTTCGCCGTTTGCAGCGTGTCCTCGGCGATCGGCGGATCGCCGTCGCCGGTGATGTTGACGTTTTCGAGGATCTCGTCATAGTCGTCGTCGCAGTCCCAGCTGACGGGCGCGCTGAGGTCGTAGATTGGCAGCACGTCGCCGTCCGGGCAGGCGAAGCGCGTGACGTAGTCGTCGACTGCGGGCGATCCGCGCAGTCCGTCCGACTCCTTCAGCCACTGCTCGCTCAATCCGGGGATGTCGTCGTTGCCGAATCGCGAGTAGTCGAGCACGCGTCCGATCATCGAGCTGCCGGGATCTCGGCGCAGCAGGCCGTAGTCGGAGAACCGGTAGTTCATCACGCTGAGGTGGTTGGGCTTGCGGTTGTAATGGTCCGCGCCGATCGAGACGCCGTTCCCGTTGAGGGTCACGCCGCCGTGGCCGAGGCCGAGGTTGTGGCCCAGTTCGTGCATGAAGTTGGTCGCGAGGGCCAGCGTGTCGGTCTCGTCGCCCATCGCCGAGAGCAGGTCGCTGGAGCCCTCGCCTACGGCGAGATCGGCCAGGTAAGAGTCGCTGGCGCGGTTGCGGGAGATGCCGATGAAGTCGGTGTGATCGTCGGGGTCGTGTTCGCAGCGAGAGCGCGCGTCGTGGCCGAAGGCGGCGAAGTGGAAGACGCGCGCCTCGGCCGAGGTCAGGAACGGCTGACCGCCGTTGCCGTGGTCCTTGATCTCGTCG
Source organism: Actinomycetes bacterium (assembly GCA_023405705.1). The sequence continues at coordinate 2,145 of JAEXXR010000181.1, read as the reverse complement.
AGCCACGACCACGACCAGTTGTCGCCCTTGCAGTCGTCGAGCACGCGGTTCGCGCTCGTCTCGGGGACCGAGCCGGCGCGCTGGACGTGCAGCGCGATACCGGTCGAGAGGTCGGGATTGAGGAGCGGTGCTTCGGCGAACGCCATCGTGATCTGCGAGATCGTCGCGTCCGTCGGGCGGTGACTGTGTCTTCTGTCTTGGAACCAGACAGCGCGGACGAAGACGTCCTTGCGGTCGGGGTTGGCGCCGAGCGCGGGCAGGTCGACGTCGATGACGCCGTCGCCGTTCCAGTCGTAGCCCTCCTCTTCCCAGAGGTCGAGCAGGCCGTCGCCGTCGCTGTCGCGTTCGCAGCCGTCGTCGACGACGGCTGCGTCGGCGGCGCGGTCGGTCACGAGCGTGTCGATCCCGTCGCCGCAGTCGAAGAAGCGGTTGGTTTCGCCGTCGTCGGCGTCGAGCCCGTCGTTGCCGGCGCCTGCCTGGTAGAAGTCCCAGCCACCACGGCCGTCGAGCGAATCGTTGCCGTCGCCACCGTCGAGGAACTCCTCGCTGGAGCTGCCGCGCAGGCGGTCGTCGCCGGGGCCGCCGTCGAGGTAGTCGTTGCGAGCCGGGATCCCTCCGCCACTGCTGAGCCGGTCGTCGCCGTCCCCGCCTTCGAGGTACTCGTATCCGGTCCCGCCCTCCAGTTCGTCGTCGCCGGGACCGCCCGTGATGAAGCCCTGGTCCCCTACGGCGCCGGTTCTCAACCGGTCGTCGCCCTCGCCGCCGTCGGCGTAGCCGCCGTCCGCGTCGGCGTCGTCCTCAGTTCCCGTGACGATCCAGTCGTCGCCGTCGCCGCCGGCCAAGTAGTCGCGACCGTCGCCGCCGTCGATGTCGTCGTTCCCGCCGCTGGCGAAGACCGCGTCGCCGCCGGGCCCGGCGAGCACCGCGTCGTTGCCGCCGACGACCTCTTCGCCGTCGCCCCCGTCCGGGCAGATCGCATCGTTGCCGGCTCCCGCGTCGATGTCGTCGTCACCGCCGCCGCCGACGATGACGTCGTCTCCGGGCGTGCCGTAAAGCGTGTCGTCGCCCGGCGTCCCGACGATCGTCGCGTCCGCCCCCGAGCACTGCGGCACCGCCGCCGTCGCCGCTGTCGCCCCACCCGCCGTGACCAGCGCGACCGCCGCGCACATCCCGACCAGCAACTTCTGACCCACGCTGCCTCCCCGAACCTGGTGCCGTTGAGCCGAAATCTAAACAAAACGAGACGGCTATCCAATGATGTTTGGTAGACCGTTATGCGGAGCGCAAGTGCGACGGTCGGTCGGCGGCCCGGCGCTGGTGACCTCCACCGACATGGCGGCGAGCGCGATCAGGCCGGGACGCGGAAGGGTGCGTGGCCGGTCGGTCGCGATCACGCCGCATCGACCGTCCCGTCGGGCGCCAGTTCGACGGGCGCGTCGCGGCGATGGCCTTCGAGGCAGCCGAGCGCCTCGCCGGCGCCGACGAGCGCGACGAACTTGTTCAGCCGCCGCGTGAGGAAGGCGGCGTCGAGTCGGTCGCCGAGCGTCTCGGCCGTGCGGTCGCTGACGAAGACCGTGCCGATCCCGTCCGGCAGCTGCACCCGGTAGAGGTCGCCGTCGTCGTCGGCGCTGCGGCCGGTGCGCTCGACGTCGGCGGCGGTGAAGCGGTGCCTCGTCGTGGCGGTCATCGACCGGGACGCTAGCCCGACGCCCGGCGGCAGCGCGCCGGTTGCCGGTGATTTACGTATCTGCCCGTTATCGCGCCCGCATCCGACTGGGGACCGTCGGGCGAGGCCCAAGCCGGTCCATCCGTAGATTGCGGACCGCCGTGCGACGATTGCGGTGTGGCTCGCGCGACGGCCGCAACCGATGCTCGCTGTAGCGCTCGAAGCGGGCAGCCTCAAGCGCGTTGAGAAGCTTGTGCGCAGTATGCCGTCGATCGGACTCGATGGCGCGTCGGCATCGTTGCGCCGGTCATGTCCCCCAGCATCTCTACGGCCACGCCGTGCCCAGCACGGAGAGCTGCTCAGGTGGGATGGGACTCGCACCGCTTTCCGCGGCGGACGCCTACGCAGCGTCCGCCTCCCGCCACCGCAGCCGCTTGACCGCCCCTCGGAGTTGGTTGGCGTTGACGCGGGTGTAGATC
>JAEXXR010000178.1 GCA_023405705.1 Actinomycetes bacterium | reverse complement strand
CGACGGCGCGGAGGCGGTCTTCGTCGCCGCCCCGGTCGGCGTGCTGCCGGCGACGATCCGGCGCGTGCTGGCGGCGATCGGCCCCGACTGCGTCGTGACCGACGTCGGCTCGACGAAGCGCAGCGTCTGCGCCGCCGTCGAGGACCCGCGCTTCGTCGGCGGCCACCCGCTCGCTGGCGCCGAGACGGCCGGCGTCGAGCACGCGCGCGCAGACCTCTTCCAGGACGCGACCTGGTACCTGACGCCGACCGACAGCGCGACTGGCACGCTGCTGGAGCGGCTGCACAGACTGCTGCGCGCGCTCGGCGCCAGGCCGACGGTGATCGACGCCGCGACGCACGACACGATGCTCGCGGCCGTCTCCCACCTGCCGCACGTGACCGCCAACGTGCTCGTCGCGCAGGCGGCGCGCGCGCTGGAGGAGGAGTCCGAGCAGCTGCCGGCGACCGGCCCGAGCTTCCGCGACGCGACCCGCGTCGCGGGCGCCAACAGCGGCATCTGGACCGACATCTACCTCGCCAACCGCGACGCGCTGATCGAGCGGATCGACGACACGGCGCGGCGGCTGGCGGAGTTCCGCGCGCTGCTCGTCGCCGCCGACGCCGACGGCGTCACGGCCTGGAACGAGGCGGCGCGCGCCGACCGCCAGCGGCTGCTGGAGGCGCAGCTGGCCGGCGGGACCGTGCACGAGCTGCGCGTCTCCGTCCCGGACGAGCCGGGCGTCGTCGCGCGGCTGGCGCTGGAGCTGGGACGCGCGGGCGTCAACATCAACGACATGGCGCTGTACCCGGCGCCGAGCAGGACGGAGGGCGTCGTGGCACTGTGGATCGCAGGGGACGAGCCGGCGCGGCGCGCCGAGCAGCTCGTCGAGGAGCTGGGCTTCCCGGTGGCGCGAGCATGAGCGCGCCGAATCGCTCGGCTGGAGGCCTCGGATCCGGTCGGAAGAACTCGCCGGAGGCTCCTTCTTCCAGCTGTGGAGGTGTGCGATGACCATGCCCGGCGAGGGCGGGGAGACCGTCCGCTTCGATCCGGCCGCCGGCGGCCTGCGCGGGACGCTGCGCGTCCCGCCGGACAAGTCGATCTCGCACCGCTCGGCGATCTTCGCCGCGATGGGGACCCGGCCGGTCCGCGTGCGCAACTACCTCGACGCCGCCGACACCAACTCGACGCTCGCCGCGGTCGAGCGGATCGGCGCGCAGGTCGAGCGCCACGGCGGCGGCGAGCTGACCGTCACCGGCGTCGGCCTGCGCGGCCCGCGGGAGATCGACGGCGTGCTCGACGTCGGCAACGCCGGCACGCTGATGCGGCTGCTGCCCGGCTGGCTGGCCGCGCAGCCCGGCAGACGCTGGACCTTCGACGGCGACGCCTCGATCCGCAGACGCCCCGTCGACCGGATCGCCGGCCCGTTGCGCCAGATGGGCGCAACGATCGAGGCGAGCGACGAGCGCTTCCCGCCGTTCACGCTCCACGGCGCCGAGCTGCGCGCGATCGAGTACGCGATGCCGGTCGCCTCCGCGCAGGTGAAGTCGTGCGTCCTGATCGCCGGCATGAGCACCGCCGCGCCGACGACGGTGATCGAGCCGGCGCCGAGCCGCGACCACACCGAGCGGATGCTCGCCGCCGCCGGCGTCCCGATCGAGCGCGACGGCGTGCGCGTGACGGTCGGCCGGATCGACGAGCTGGAGCTGGAGGCGATCGACGTCCCCGGCGACGCCTCCAGCGCCGCCTTCTGGGTCGCCGCCGCGGTGCTCGTGCCGGGCTCGCGGATCGTGCTGGAGGACGTCAACGTCAACTGGACGCGGACCGGCTTCCTGCGGATCGTCGAGCGGATGGGCGGGATCGTCGACGGCGAGCTGGAGGCGGACGGCGCCTTCACCCCCGGCGAGCCGGTCAGCGCGCTGGAGATCGCCCACGGGCCGCTCGTCGGCACGACGGTCGAGGCCGGCGAGGTGCCGCTGGCGATCGACGAGCTGCCGCTGGTCGCGCTGCTCGGCTGCTTCGCCGAGGGCGAGACGGTGGTGCGCGGCGCGCAGGAGCTGAAGGTGAAGGAGTCCGACCGGATCGCGACCGTCGTCGACGGGCTGCGCGGCCTGGGCGCCGACATCGAGGCGACCGACGACGGCTTCGTCGTGCGCGGGAGCGGCGGGCTGCGCGGCGGGACGATCGGCTCGCACGGCGACCACCGGCTCGCGATGCTCGGCGCGATCGCCGGCCTCGCCTCGCGGGAGGGCGTCGCGGTCGAGGGGATGGACGCCGCCGCCGTCTCCTACCCGGGCTTCGCCGCGGACGTCGAGCGCCTGCTGGCGCGATAGCCTGGCTCGCATGGTCGTTGCGATCGACGGTCCCGCCGGGGCCGGCAAGTCGAGCGTCGCCCGCGCGGTGGCGCACGCGCTCGGCTTCACCTACCTCGACACCGGCGCGATGTACCGCTCCGTCGGCCTCGCCGCCGCGCGTGACGGCGTCGCGCCGGCGGTCGCGGCCGAGCGGGCGCGGATCGAGCTGGGGGAGCGGGTGCTGCTCGACGGCGAGGACGTCTCCGAGGCGATCCGCACGCCGGAGGCCTCCGAGGCGGCCTCGCGCGTCGCCTCCGACCCGGGCGTGCGCAAGGCGCTCGTCGCCCAGCAGAGACGGATCGGCGCCGACGGCGATTGGGTCGCGGAGGGCCGCGACATCGGCACGGTCGTCGCCCCCGACGCCGCCGTGAAGGTCTTCCTGACGGCGAGCGCCGAGGAGCGCGCCCGCCGCCGCGCCGTCCAG
>JAEXXR010000159.1 GCA_023405705.1 Actinomycetes bacterium | reverse complement strand
CGCGCGAGGCGAGCCGGCCCGCGGTGCGTCCTAGGCCTCGCGCTCGGCCGCCTCGGCCGCGGCGGGGGTTCCGCGGGCCGGGAGCGGCTCGGTGGCGGCGAGGGTGCTGGAGCCGGCGGCGCGCAGCCAGACGATGTCGCCGGAGCCGAGCTCCAGCTCGTCGGCCTCGGTGCGCGTGATCTGCGCCGAGACCGCCTCGCCGGAGGTCAGCATCAGCTCGACGCGGACCTCGAAGCCGAGGTGGATCACGCGCGAGACCATCGCCTCGTGGGCGCCGTCGACCGACTCGGCCGCGATCGTGATGTCGTGCGGGCGCACGAGCTTGCCGGCGAGCTGGGAGACCTCGCCGAGGAAGCCCATCACGAACGGGTTGGAGGGGTTGTCGTAGAGGTCGCGCGGGTGGCCGACCTGCTCGATCCTGGCGTTGTCCATCACCGCGATGTCGTCGGCGATCGACATCGCCTCCTCCTGGTCGTGCGTGACCAGCAGCGTCGTCACGTGGACCTCGTCGTGGAGGCGCCGCAGCCACTCGCGCAGCTCGGTGCGGACCTTCGCGTCGAGCGCGCCGAACGGCTCGTCGAGCAGCAGCACTCTCGGCTCGACGGCGAGCGCGCGGGCGAGCGCCATCCGCTGGCGCTGGCCGCCGGAGAGCTGGTTGGGGTAGCGCTTCTGATACCCGGCGAGGCCGACGATCTTCAGCAGCTCGTCGACGCGCTCGGCGACCTTGTCCTTCGGCTGTCTGCGGATCGTCAGGCCGAACGCGACGTTGTCGCGCACCGTCATGTGCTTGAAGGCGGCGTAGTGCTGGAAGACGAAGCCGATCTCGCGCTTCTGCGGCGGGACGTTCGTCGCGTCCTGCTTGTGGATCAGCACCTTCCCGCTGTCGGGGGTCTCGAGCCCGCCGATGATCCGCAGCAGCGTCGACTTGCCGGAGCCGGAGGGGCCGAGCAGCGCGGTCAGCGAGCCGTCCCTGATCTCCAGCGAGACGTCGTCGAGGGCGACGTAGTCGCCGAACTGCTTGGACACGCCCTGCACGGAGATCATGCGTCTTCCCGCTTCCGGTTGAGGATGGTCATCAGGAACAGCGCGACGAGCGCCAGGAACATCAGGACGGTCGACGCCGCGTAGGCGCCGAAGACGTTGTGGTCGTCGATGTAGCGGGCGTGGACGAGCAGCGTCAGCGTCTGCGACTCGCCCGGCACGTTGCCGGAGACGACGAGCACCGCGCCGAACTCGCCGAGCGCGCGCGCCACCGTCAGGACGACGCCGTAGGCGAGGCCCCAGCGGATCGACGGGAGCGTGATCCGCCAGAAGGTCTGCCAGCGCCTCGCGCCGAGCGTCGCGGCGGCCTCCTCCTGGTCGTCGCCGATCTCGTGCAGGACCGGCTCGACCTCGCGGACGACGAACGGCAGCGTCACGAAGATCGTCGCGAGCACCATCCCGGGCAGCGAGAAGATGATCTGTATGCCGGCCTCGGCGAGGCCGCCGAACCACCCTCTCACGCCCCACAGGAGCACGAGCGAGACGCCGACGACGACCGGCGAGACGGCGAACGGCAGGTCGACGACCGCCTGCAGCAGGCCGCGGCCGGGGAAGCGGCCGCGGGCGAGCGCGATCGCCGTGACGAGGCCGAATATGACGTTGAGCGGGACGACGATCGCGACGATCAGCAGCGACATCTGGATCGCCGAGATCGACGCCGGCGTCGTGACCTGCTCCCAGAAGGCGCCGATGCCGTTCTCGAACGTGCGGTACATGATCACGCCGAGCGGCACCATCACGAGCACGAACAGGTAGCCGAGCGCGAGCGTCCGCAGAGACAGGCGCGTGGTGCGTGAGATCACCATGGGTCAGCCTCTCTCGTGGCGTTGGGTGCGGGCGGCGGCGACGCGCAGCACGAACAGGACGGCGAAGGCGATGATCAGCAGCGCGACCGAGACGGCGGCCGCGCTCTCGGGCCGGTCGATCTCGATCTGCTTGGCGATGTACTGGGAGGCGACCTCGGTCTCACGCGGGATGCCGCCGCCGATCAGCACGACCGAGCCGAACTCGCCGATCGCGCGGGCGAAGGCGAGGCCGGCGCCGCCGAGCAGCGCCGGCACGAGCGCCGGCAGCACGATGCGGCGGAAGATCGTGAAGTTGCCGGCGCCGAGCGAGGCGGCGGCCTGCTCGGCCTCTCTGTCGACCTCCATCAGCACCGGCTGGACCGAGCGCACCACGAACGGGAGCGTCACGAACAGGAGCGCGATCACGAGCGCCGGCCGGGTCGCGTAGAGGTCGAGGTCGATCGGGCTGTTCGGCCCGTAGAGCGACAGCAGGACGATCGAGGCGACGATCGTCGGCAGCGCGAAGGGGAGGTCGATCAGCGCGTTGACGAAGGCCTTGCCGCGGAACTCGTCGCGCACCAGCACCCACGCGATCAGGGTGCCGACGACGACGTTGATCAAGGCGACGACCGCCGAGATGGCGACGGTCAGGATCAGTGCTGCGCGCGCGGAGGGGGCTGTGATCGCGTCCCACAGACCGGCAGGGCCGCCCTCGAGCGACTTCGCGAGGACGGCGGCCAGCGGCAGCAGGACGATGATGCTCAACCACAGCGTGGCGACGCCGATCCCGAGGGGTCCGACGCCGCCGCCGTAGGAACGGGTACGGCGCCCGCGTCTGCGGGCGCCGCCTTCCGGTCTTGCCTGTACGACGGTCGACATGCGCCTAGTGCCGTATCCGGTGACGATCGCCCCGTCCGGCGCCGTCATCGTCGTGGCTGGCAAGGACGCAGACCCGAGTAAGACCGGTGGTCTTTCGAGTGGTCGAGGACGCCGCCAGGCGCGGCGAGGACAAGCCCGACGGGGTGAGCGTTGCCTGATACGGCACTAGCTGGTCGCCTCGTCG
>JAEXXR010000138.1 GCA_023405705.1 Actinomycetes bacterium | reverse complement strand
CCCCCGGACGGGTAGAGCGGCCCTCGGCCGGCTGGGCGGCGGCCGGCACGCCGAGGCGGGCCTCGCCGGCGCGCAGCAGCCGGTCGCGGATGTTGGCGGCGACCTCGGGCGAGGGGTCCCAGGCGGCGACGTCGGGCAGGTCGTCGATCGATCTCAGCCCGAACAGCTTCAGGAACAGCTCGGTCGTGCGGTAGAGGACGGCGCCGAACTGCGAGCGGCCGGCCTCCTCGATCACGCCGCGCTCGATCAGCGTCGCGGCTGCGGACTCGGCGTTCACGCCGCGGATGCGGGCGATCTCCGGCCGCGAGACCGGCTGCAGGTAGGCGACGACGGCGAGCGTCTCCGCCTGCGCGGGCGTCAGCGGCGGGGTGCGCGGCTTGCCGAACAGCTTGCGCGCGGCGTCCTCGGCGTGCGGGCTGGAGGCGAGCACCCAGCCGCCGGCCAGCTCGCGCAGCACGATCCCGCGCCGCTCGGACTCGTAGTGCTGGCCGAGCGCGGCGAGCGCCGCCTCGACCTCGTCGGCGTCGCGCTCGGTCGCGTCGGCGAGCGCCGGGACCGCGACCGGATCGCTGGAGAGGAACAGCAGCGCCTCCAGCAGCCGCTCCAGCTCGGCGGTGTCGCTGTCGAGCCGCACCGCGCTAGCCCGCAGCCTCGACGAGGGAGCCCCCGGCGAGCTCGTCGGAGGAGTCCAAGCCCTCCGGGCGCAGGACTCCCGGCCAGGGGTTCTCGTCGCGCGCCTCGACGGTGATGTCGGCGAACGGCTCGTCCTGCTCCCAGGTCGCCTCGCCGCGCTTGTACAGCTCCAGCAGCGCCCAGATCGTGACCGCGACGGTGACGCGGTCGGCTCTGGCGACCGCCTCGTCGAAGGAGAAGCGGCCGCGACCCAGCAGCGAGCGCAGGTGCCTCAGCCGCTCGATCACGGTGACTCTCTGGATCGTCACGTGGCTGAGCGAGATCTCGGCCGGCATCCGCAGCATCCCGCCGATCGCTCTGCCGAGCGTTGCAGGGTCGTAGACGGGGCGCGAGTCGTCGAGCGTGCCGCGGCGCAGCTCGGCCGGCAGCGGCGCGTGGCGGAAGCGGTGGCCCGACTGCTCCTCCAGGCGGCGCGTGAGGAACTCGGCGGCGCCGCGGTAGCGGTGCGCCTCAAGCAGGCGCGCGAGCAGCTCCTCGGCCGCCTCGCCGGGCTGCATGTCGACCAGCTCCTCCTCCTCGCCGGGGAGCATCAGCCGCGACTTCAGCTCCAGCAGGGCGGCGATCAGCACGAGGAACTCGGTCGCCAGCTCGAGGTCGAGCTCGCCGCGCGACTCGAGGAAGTCGATGTAGGTCAGCACGACGTCGGCGAGGTCGACCTCCAGCAGGTCGACCTCCTCGCGCAGGACGAGCGTCAGCAGCAGGTCGAAGGGACCGGCGAAGACGTCGAGGTCGAGGTCGAGGTCGGCGGCGCGCACTGGCCGACAACGTAGCGTCCGCCCCCGACGCTTCCGGCCGGCCCCGCCCCGTTTCCGGAAAGATGCTGCGTACGCGCCGCTTCTCTGTCAGGCTGGTGACCGATGCCCTCCGCCAAGTCGAGACAGGTCCGCCGCTTCCAGGCGAGGTTCCTGAACCCGATCGTCAAGCGGCTGATGGACAAGAGGCTGATGCCGGCCAGCTACGCGCTGCTCGAGACGACCGGCCGCAGAAGCGGGCTGGCGCGCCAGAACCCGGTCGGCAACGGCCTCGTCGGCGACCAGTTCTGGATCGTCGCCGAGCACGGCCGCAGAGCGGCCTACGTGCGCAACATCGAGGCCGATCCGCGCGTGCGCGTGCGGATCCGCGAGGGCCGCCGCCAGGTGTGGCGCAGCGGCACCGCCCACCTCCTCCCCGACGACGACCCGCGCGCCCGCCAGGAGTGGCTCGCGAGCACCGGCAAGGGACGCGCCGGCAACGCCCGCGCCGTGCGTGCCTTCGGGACCGAGCTGCTGACGGTGCGGATCGACCTCGACCCGCGTTGAGGAGCGGGCGGGCCCGCCCCTCAGCCGGTTGGCCCGCGCTGAGCCGCGGCCCGCGCGCCGCTCAGCCGGTCGGCCCCCCGAGCTCCAGCAGCCTCAGGTTCTCCTCGGTCGGCGGCAGCGTCTCGTAGACCTCGAAGTGGATGCGGTACATCGTCCTGGGCTGCTTCGAGCGCGGATCGCTCGGCCGCGTCTCCATCGCGATCTCGACCGGCTCGAACGTCTCGGCGTCGAGAATGTAGGTCCGGTGGGTGTAGTTCGGCTGATGCAGCCGTCTGCGGCGGTTGTCGAAGACGTAGACATGCAGCCTGCGGCCGCTGCGGACGAGCTCGCTGCCCGTCGAGCGCAGGTAGCCGCTGGCGAGCAGTTGCGTGACCGCCGAGCGCGGGTCGGCCGTGCCGTTGAGCAGCTCGCGCGCCGGCGTCGCCTGGCTCTGGACCCACCGCTCGGGGTTGATCCGGTAGCTGCGCAGCGAGCCCTGCTTGTAGGACTCGCGACGCCACCGGGTCCCGTCGGCGTAGGTCTCCTCCGCCGTACCGCCGGGCATCGCCGTGCCGGCGACCGGCAGGAGGCGTCTGATCTCGCGCCAGCGCATCGGGGAGGCGGTCGACCAACGGTCGACCGGGCCGTCGGTCGCGCCGATCTCCCGCTGGTCGTGCTTCCACACCTCCTTCGCGGGCGTGCCCGTCGGCCGCTCCGAGATCGCGCGGTAGCGAACGTGCACGATCGGCGCGAGGCTCGCCGGGCTGCCGGGCACGAGCGACGGCGGTTCTCCGGCCGGGCCGCCGCCGAGCGCGACCAGCAGCGTCGCGGCGACGATCGCCGCCGCCAGGCCGAGCGCGAAGGCGGTGCGGACGGCGCGGGCCGGGAGCGTGAGG
>JAEXXR010000083.1 GCA_023405705.1 Actinomycetes bacterium | reverse complement strand
CGCCGGCTCCGACCGGCAGCGCAAGCGCTCTGCCGCCGAAGGCGCTCGGCGCGAAGCCGCGGCGGCCGCCGGCGTCCGGGCCGCCGCGCGTGCGCTCGCGCAGCTCCTTCTCCAGCGACGCGATCGTCTCGTCGTCGACCTCGGTGCGGAAGGAGCGCTGCGCGAGCAGGCCGCCGCGTGCGTCGAAGACGAGCACCGGGCCACCGATCAGCGTCGCGAGCGCGCCGGCGACGGCGTCGATGCCGCGCTCGGAGAGGACGATCCGCTCCAGCCGCTCGTGCGCGGCGATCGCGCGGCGCAGGACGGCGTACTGCTCGTTCACGAGCCGGCTGAAGGCGGTCTCGGTGATCGCGATGAAGGGGACCGCGTACGGGATCTCGTAGAGCGGCAGGCCGCGCTCGCGTGCGGCGGAGACGAGCGCCTCGGGCACCTCCTCGTGCCCGAACCCTATGCCGAAGCCGAGGCCGGCCAGGCCGTGGTCGGCGAGCCGGCGCACGAATGCCTCCTGACGCTCGGGCGTGCCGAGCTGCAGGCCGGTCGTCAGCAGCAGCTCACCGCCGGAGAGCCACGGCGTCGGGTCCTCCAGCTCGGTGATGTGCACCCAGCGCACCGGCGCGTCGACCGCCTCCTCGCCGGCGAGCAGACGGATGTCGATGTCCCGGAACAGCTCGCGAACGGTCAGCACCTGCGGTCCTCTCTCCTCGCCAACGCCGCCGCATCACCCTCCGAATCGGACAAGTCGATGCGCCGCTGAGTACAAAGGTACTCCGCGCGGCGGGCGGGACGGATCCCGGCGCGCCCGCGTCATCGGGCGCGCGGGCGGGAGACCGCTGCTCAGACGGCGGCGGCCGGCCTGGCGGCGCGGACCGGAGCGGGCGTCAGCGCGGCGGCGACGACGACGAGCAGGAAGGCGAACGCCTGGGCGACGATGCCGAGCACGTCGCCGGGCAGCGGGTCGCCGAAGACGATGATGCCGCCGGCGATGCCGGAGACGTTGGCGGCGGTGCCGGTGAAGGCGATCACCGGGACGGCCTCGCCCTCCTGCAGCGCCTTGGCGGAGGCGTAGAAGGCGGCGATCGAGGCGGCGATCGCGACCGCCGACCACGGCGTCGTCAGCAGCTCCAGCACGCCGCCCTCGGCGACGAGGCCGGTCAGCGCCTTCAGCGCCACGTCGGAGACGCCGAAGAGGAGGCCCGCGGCGGCGGCGAGCATCACGCCGTGGTGATGGTCGGGCGCGCCGATCCGCTTGCCCATCACGAGCAGGCCGCCGACGGCGACGAGACCGGCCTCGAAGGCGATCATCCCCGGCAGCGAGAACTGCGACTGCGCGTCGTGGACGGCCGGCAGCGTGATCCCGAGCAGGACGAGGCCGAGCGCCGTGCAGCCGAGGCCGATCCACTGACGCGGCCCGACCGAGAAGCCGAAGATCCGCTCGGCCATCACGGCGAGCATCACGACGCCGCCGGCGAGCACGGTCTGCACGACCGACATCGGCGCGACCGCCAGCGCGGCGACGTGGAAGACCCACGCCAGCACGGCGACGCCCATGCCGACCGCGAACCAGCGCGAGCGGAACAGCCCGGCGGCAGATCTGAGCGGGTGGCTGACGTGGACGGCGGGCGCCGCGACGGCGCCGCGGTGCTTGTAGAGGAACGCGAGGTTCGTCGTGAAAGCGCAGATCAGCGCAAGCAGGATGCCAAGATAAATCGTCATTAGTCGAATTGAGGCTGGGGTCTGCGACCGGTGACCGTTGAACTCCTCACGCAGCGTCTTCGGCAGCGCAGGTCGCCGGCTTGAGGTCCTCCCGAAGAGAGAAGCAGGGTAGCGGCCGCAGATAAACGACACATGGGCAGAGCTTCCTCGGGAGAATTTCGCCACATGGAGCGGCCAGTCCTCTTCGTCGACGTCGACGGTGTCATCTCGCTCTTCGGCTTCGCGCCGAATCGCCCGCCAGCTGGGCGATTCCAGCTGATCGACGGGATCCCGCACCTGCTCTCCGCGACCGCCGGCGAGCACCTGCGCGAGCTGTCGGTCAGCTTCGAGACCGTCTGGTGCACGGGCTGGGAGGAGAAGGCCGGCGAGCATCTCCCCCACCTTCTCGGCGGGCTCGATTCATACCCTCATCTGACCTTTTCGCGCAATCCAGGCCGCGCGAACGCGCACTGGAAGCTCGATGCGATCGCGGCGTACGCCGGCCCGCGGCGGCCGCTCGCGTGGATCGACGACGCCCATGACGAGGAGTGCGCGGCATGGGCGCGCAGGCGCTCGCAGACGGGCGCGCAGACGCTGCTGATCGGCACCGACCCGGCCGTCGGTCTGACCGCCGCCGACGTCACGGCACTGACGGAGTGGGCGGCCGCGCTGTCAGCGTGACGCTCCTCCGAGAAGGCTCGAAACGACCCCGGAACGCAGAACGGCCGCCCCTGAGGGCGGCCGTTCCGGTGCAGCTCGTGGCGCGGGTGCGCTCTAGCTTCTGTCCTCGGGGACGTCGAGCTCGGCCAGCTCCTCGGCGAAGCCGTGGGAGCCGCCGCCGTTGCCGATCTCCTCGAGGTCGGCGAGGTCTGCCTCGATGCCGGAGGGGCCGAAGCCCTGCAGCGCCTCGCCGTCGGTGAGGCCCAGCTCGGCGGCCAGCTCGTCGTGGTCGAGCAGGCCGACGTCGTCCATGCCGCGGGGGAGCGGCTCGGCCGGCTCGATCTCGATGCGACGGTAGCGCTTCAGGCCCGTCGCGGCCGGGATCAGCTTGCCGATGATGACGTTCTCCTTGAGACCGTTGAGGCGGTCGATCTTGCCCTCGAGCGCCGCGTCGGTCAGGACCTTCGTCGTCTCCTGGAAGGAGGCGGCCGACAGGAAGGAGTCGGTGTTCAGCGACGCCTTCGTGATGCCGAGGATGATCTCCTCGGCCTGGGCCGGCTCGCCGCCGGCGTCCATCACGGCCTGGTTGATTCTCGCGTAGTCGTGGCGGTCGACGAAGACGCCCGGCAGCAGGTCGGTGTCGCCCTTCTGGTCGACCCGGACCTTCTTGAGCATCTGACGCACGATCAGCTCGATGTGCTTGTCGTTGATGTCCACGCCCTGCGACTTGTAGACCTCCTGGACCTCCTTGACGAGGTACAGCTCGGTCTCGGTGCGACCGCGGATCGCCAGCAGCTCGTGCGGGTACAGCGAGCCCTCGTTGAGCTGCGTGCCGGGCTCGACCTCCTGGCCGCGCTCGACGAACAGGCGCGTGCGACGCGGGAACGTGTGACGGTGCTCGTCGCCGCCGGCGTCGGTGATGACGACCGTCAGCGCCTTCTCCGTCTCCTCGATCTCGACGACGCCGCCGACCTCGGCGATCTTCGCCAGGCCCTTCGGCTTGCGCGCCTCGAACAGCTCCACGACGCGCGGGAGGCCGTGCGTGATGTCCGCGCCGGCGACGCCGCCGGTGTGGAACGTGCGCATCGTCAGCTGCGTGCCCGGCTCGCCGATCGACTGGGCGGCGACGATGCCGACCGCGTCGCCGATCTGCGCGGTGTTGCCGGTCGCCATCGAGCGGCCGTAGCAGGCCTGGCACACACCGGTCTGCGCCTCGCACTTGAGCACGGAGCGGACCGGGACCTTGACGTTGTCCTCGCCGTAGGCCTCGAGCAGCGCCGCGAAGTCCGCGCGGCTCATCTCGACGCCCTGCGCGACGACGACCTGGCCCTTTCTCGGGCCGATGTCCTTCGCCGCGACACGGCCGACGAGGTTGTCGTTCGGCTCGCCGCCGCTCTTGAACAGGTTGAGCTCGACGTACTCCTCGGTGCCGCAGTCCTCCTGGCGGATGATCACGTCCTGGGCGACGTCGACGAGACGGCGCGTCAGGTAGCCGGAGTCCGCGGTGCGCAGGGCGGTGTCCGCGAGGCCCTTGCGGGCGCCGTGGGTCGAGGTGAAGTACTCGATGACGTCGAGGCCCTCCATGAAGTTCGCCTTCACGGGACGCTCGATGATCTCGCCCTTCGGGTTGGCCATGAGGCCGCGCATGCCCGCCAGCTGGCGGATCTGCTTGAAGGAGCCGCGGGCACCCGAGTTGGCCATCATGAAGATGGGGTTCAGCTCGTTGAAGTGCTGCTCCATCGCGTCCGCGACCTCTTCGGTCGCCGACGTCCACTGCTCGACGACGGCGTCCTTGCGCTCCTCCTCGGTGATCAGGCCCATGTCGTACTGGTCCTGGATCTCGGAGACGTGGCCCTCGTACTTGGCGAGGATCTCCGGCTTGTCCGGCGGGATCACGACGTCGTTCTTGGAGACGGTGATGCCGGCCTGCGTGGCGTAACGGAAGCCGAGGTCCTTGAACGCGTCGAGCACCTGCGAGATCGTCGCCGCGCCGTACGCCTGCACGAGGTCGTCGACGAACTGCGTCGTGTCGCGCTTCTTCATCGAGCGGTTGACGAACTCGTAGCTCGACGGGTCGTAGTCCTCGCCCAGCGTCGCGCGGATCGAGCGCTCGATCTTGTCGTTGTAGATGATGCGGCCGACCGTCGTGAGGATGTGACCGCCCTCACGGCCCGCCGGGCGGTACTCGGCGACGTCGTGGAGTCTCACCACGCCGTGCTCGTAGGACCACTCCGCCTCCTGCGCCGTGCGGTACACGTGCGGGCGCGGGGTGTGTCTGGCCGGGTCGATCTTCGACAGCTCGTCCTGCTCGGGGCCGTACGTGAGGTAGTACGCGCCGAGGATCATGTCCTGCGTCGGCGTCGCCAGCGGCGCGCCGTGCGCGGGGGACAGGATGTTGTTGGCCGACAGCATCAGGATGCGGGCCTCGGCCTGCGCCTCCGCGGAGAGCGGGAGGTGGACGGCCATCTGGTCGCCGTCGAAGTCGGCGTTGAAGGCCGAGCAGACGAGCGGGTGGACCTGGATCGCCTTGCCCTCGACGAGCTGCGGCTCGAACGCCTGGATGCCGAGGCGGTGGAGCGTGGGCGCGCGGTTGAGCAGGACCGGGTGCTCGTGGATGACCTCCTCGAGCACGTCCCAGACCTCCGGGATCATCGAGTCGACCATCTTCTTGGCCGCCTTGATGTTCTGCGCGGCCTTGCGCTCGACGAGGCGGGCCATGATGAACGGCTTGAACAGCTCGAGCGCCATCAGCTTCGGCAGACCGCACTGGTGCAGTCTCAGCGACGGGCCCGACACGATCACCGAGCGGCCGGAGTAGTCGACGCGCTTGCCGAGCAGGTTCTGGCGGAAGCGGCCCTGCTTGCCCTTGAGCATGTCCGAGAGCGACTTCAGCGGGCGGTTGCCCGGACCCGTGACGGGGCGGCCGCGGCGGCCGTTGTCGAACAGCGCGTCGACGGCCTCCTGCAGCATGCGCTTCTCGTTGTTGACGATGATCTCCGGCGCGCCGAGGTCGAGCAGCCGCTTGAGGCGGTTGTTGCGGTTGATGACGCGGCGGTAGAGGTCGTTGAGGTCCGAGGTCGCGAAGCGGCCGCCGTCGAGCTGGACCATCGGGCGCAGCTCCGGCGGGATGACCGGGACGGCCTCGAGGATCATCATCTCCGGGCGGTTGCCGGACTGGATGAACGCGGAGACGACCTTCAGGCGCTTGACCGAGCGGCTCTGCTTCTGTCCCTTGGCGGTCTTGACCAGCTCCTGCAGCTCGGCTCTCTCGTCCTCGAGGTCGACCTGCTCGAGCAGGTCGCGCACCGACTCGGCGCCCATGCCGCCGCGGAAGTACTCGCCGAAGCCGAACGGGCTGCCGAAGCGGTCCTTCAGCTCGCGGAAGAGCGTCTCGTCGTTGACGACGTCCTTCGGCTTCATCGACTGGAACAGGTCCCACACCTGGCGCATGCGCTCGGCGGCGTCCTCGATGTACGCCTCCGTGTCGTCCATGTCGGCGGTGAAGGTTCTGCGCAGGTCTCTGAGCAGCTTGGCGCGCTCGTCCTCGTCGAGTCTCGCGACGTTGACGTCGAGGCCCTCGGCCCACATCTCGTCCTCGTCGTTGAAGCCGCCCGGCTGCTTGCCGGACTCGAGGAGCTCGACGCGGCGCTCGAGCGACTCTCTCAGCTCGAGCAGGCGCTCCTCCTTCTCGGCCGCGTAGGAGTCGAGGACCTTGTTGACCTCGTCCTGCAGCGTGTCGAGGTCGCGCTCACGCGCCTCCTCGTCGATCCAGGTGACGATCGAGGCGGCGAAGTAGAGGACCTTCTCGAGCTCCTTGGGAGCCATGTCGAGCAGGTAGCCGATGCGCGACGGGACGCCCTTGAAGAACCAGATGTGCGAGACCGGCGCGGCGAGGTCGATGTGACCCATGCGCTCGCGGCGGACCTTGGAGCGGGTCACCTCGACGCCGCAGCGCTCGCAGACGATGCCCTTGTAGCGGACGCGCTTGTACTTGCCGCAGTAGCACTCCCAGTCCTTGGTCGGACCGAAGATGCGCTCGCAGAAGAGGCCGTCCTTCTCCGGCTTGAGCGTGCGGTAGTTGATGGTCTCCGGCTTCGTGACCTCGCCCGAGCTCCAGGAGCGGATCTGCTTGGAGGACGCGAGCCCGATCTCGATGGCGTCGAAGTTGTTGATGTCGATCATGCGAATCCCGTGTGTAGGAGGGTGGAGAGGGTGATTCCGGGAGCGCCGGGCCCGGCCGCGGACGGCCGGGCCTCAGCGCGCCGGGATCACGTCTCCGAGCCCTCGTCCTCGATCAGGTCGTCGTCGCCTTCGCCGACGGGAGCGAGCTCCTCGTCGGACTGCGCCTCCGCCTCGGGGGCCGCGTCGGTCGCGTCCTCGCCCTCGGTCGCCTCGTCGGCCGCCTGGCCGTCGGTGGCGCGCACGCCGGAGAGGTCGATGCCGAGCTCCTCGGCGGCGCGCAGGAGGTCGTCGTCCTCCTCGCGCATCTCCGCGCGGGTGCCCTCCTCGGAGACGACGTTGACGTCGAGCGCCAGCGACTGCATCTCCTTCAGGAGCACCTTGAACGACTCGGGGATGCTCGGCTCGGCGATGTTCTCGCCCTTGACGATCGCCTCGTAGGCCTTGACGCGTCCGACGGTGTCGTCGGACTTGATCGTCAGCATCTCCTGGAGCGTGTAGGCGGCGCCGTACGCCTCCAGTGCCCACACCTCCATCTCGCCGAAGCGCTGGCCGCCGAACTGCGCCTTGCCGCCCAGCGGCTGCTGGGTGACGAGCGAGTACGGGCCGGTCGAACGCGCGTGGATCTTGTCGTCGACGAGGTGGTGGAGCTTGAGGATGTACATGTAGCCGACCGTGACCTGGGTCTCGAACGGCTCGCCCGTGCGCCCGTTGAAGAGCGTGAACTTGCCGCTCGCGCGGGTGCCGGGGCGGCCCTCCGGATCCGTCTTCATGCGGATCCGGCCCTTGTGCTCCTCCTGCCACTTCAGCAGCGCGTTGTCGACGTCCTCGACCGTCGCGCCGTCGAAGACGGGCGTCGAGACGTAGACGCGCGGACGCTCCGCGCCGTTGCCGTGGGCGATGTTGTACGCCTCGCTGCCGTCGTCGTACCAGCCCTCCGCGGCGGCCCACCCGAGGTGGGTCTCGAGGATCTGGCCGATGTTCATGCGCGACGGGACGCCGAGCGGGTTGAGGATGACGTCGACCGGCGAGCCGTCCTCGAGGAACGGCATGTCCTGCTCGTCGACGATCTTCGAGATGACGCCCTTGTTGCCGTGGCGGCCGGCGAGCTTGTCGCCCTCGGAGATCTTGCGCTTCTTCGCGACGAAGACGCGGACGAGGTCGTTGACGCCCGGCGGCAGGTCGTCGCCGGCGTCGCGCGAGAAGGTCTTGACGTCGATGACGACGCCGCCCTCGCCGTGCGGGACCTTGAGCGAGGTGTCGCGGACCTCGCGCGCCTTCTCCTTGAAGATCGCGCGGATCAGCTTCTCCTCGGCGGTCAGCTCGGTCTCGCCCTTCGGCGTGACCTTGCCGACGAGCAGGTCGCCGGAGCCGACCTCGGCGCCGATGCGGACGATGCCGCGGTCGTCGAGGTTGCGCAGCGACTCCTCGGAGCGGTTCGGGATGTCGCGCGTGATCTCCTCGTCGCCGAGCTTCGTCGTGCGGGCGTCGATCTCGTACTCCTCGATGTGGATCGAGGTGAGCTCGTCGTCCTTCACGAGGCGCTTGGAGAGGATGATCGCGTCCTCGAAGTTGTAGCCCTCCCAGGACATGAAGGCGACGCGCAGGTTCTTGCCGAGCGCCATCTCGCCGTTGTCGGTCGAGGAGCCGTCGGCGAGGACCTCGCCCTCCGCGACCTCCTGGCCCGTGCGGACCAGCGGCTTCTGGTGGATCAGCGTGCCCTGGTTGGAGCGCATGAACTTCTGCAGGACGTACTCGTCCTTGGCGCCGTCGGTCGTCTCGATGACGATCTGGTCGGCGTCGAGGTAGGCGATCGTGCCGGCGCGCTTGGCGACGATGACGTCGCCGGTGTCGACGGCGGCGCGACGCTCCATGCCGGTGCCGACGAGCGGCGCGTCGGTCTTCAGGAGCGGCACGGCCTGGCGCTGCATGTTCGAGCCCATCAGCGCGCGGTTGGCGTCGTCGTGCTCGAGGAACGGGATCATCGCCGTCGCGACCGACCAGATCTGCTCGGGCGAGACGTCCATCAGGTCGACCTCGGAGGGGTCGGCTCTCACGTAGGAGCCGGCCTGCGTGCGGCAGACGATGTCGCTGCCGATGAGGGAGCCGTCCTCGCCCAGCGGCGTGTTCGCCTGGGCGATCTTCGCCTCCTCCTCCTGCGTCGCGTCGAGGTGGACGATCTCGTCGGTGACCTTGCCGTCCTTGACGACGAGGTACGGCGTCGTGACGAAGCCGTGCTCGGAGATCTGCGCGTAGGAGGAGAGCGAGCCGATCAGGCCGATGTTCGGACCCTCGGGGGTCTCGATCGGGCACATGCGGCCGTAATGCGTCGGGTGGACGTCGCGGACCTCGATCGGGGCGCGCTCGCGCGTCAGGCCGCCGGCGCCGAGCGCCGACAGGCGGCGGCGGTGCGTCAGGCCCGAGAGCGAGTTCGTCTGGTCCATGAACTGCGACAGCTGCGAGGAGCCGAAGAACTCCTTCAGCGCGGCCACGACCGGGCGGATGTTGACGATCGTCTGCGGCGTGATCGTGTCGGCATCCTCGGTGGTGAGGCGCTCGCGCACGACGCGCTCCATGCGGTAGAGGCCGATCCGGAAGGCCTCCTGGATCAGCTCGCCGACGGTGCGCAGACGGCGGTTGCCGAAGTGCTCGTACTCGTCGAGGTGGTCGGCGACCGCCTCGCGCGGGTAGGTGACGGCCTCCGCGGCGTAGTCTCTGATCTCGACGTCCGGCTGCTCCGGCATCCCGAGGATGCGCGGCAGCGAGACGAGCTCCTTGACGAGCGCGATGATGTCGTCGTGCGTCAGCGTGCGCGTCTCGAGGTCGATGTCGAGGCGCAGACGCGAGTTCAGCTTGTAGCGGCCGACGCGCGTGAGGTCGTAGCGCTTCGGGTCGAAGAAGAGCTGGTGGAGCAGCGCTCTGGCCGCGTCGACCGACGGCGGCTCGCCCGGACGCTGCTTCTTGAACAGCTCGATCAGCGCGCCCTCCTCGGTCTTCGTGACCTCGGTGTCGCTCTCGATCGTGTTGCGGATGTAGAGGGAGTCCTCGAAGAGGTTGAGGATCTCCTCGTCGCTCGAGTAGCCCATCGCCCGCAGCAGCACCGTGACCGGCAGCTTGCGCTTGCGGTCGATGCGGACGTAGACCTTGCCCTTCTTGTCGATCTCGA
>JAEXXR010000082.1 GCA_023405705.1 Actinomycetes bacterium | reverse complement strand
CGCCGGCACCGTCAGAGCCGTCGTACGTGCGCGGCTCGGCAGACGGAGCGTCGTCGTCGGCACGACGCAGCGCAAGGCCGCCGAGGGCGGCGACGTGCGGCTCGTGCTGCAGCTGTCGAGCGCGGCGCGCAGAGCGCTGCGCAGACAGGGCGCGCTGCGGGTGACCGTCGTCGTCACCTGGTCCGAGCGCGGCGGCCGGCAGCAGAGCACGTTCGTGCTGCGCAGCGCGACCAAGAGAGGAAACCGATGACGCGCCCCTCGTCCATCCGCCGCGCCGCGCTGGCGGCGCTCGGCGCGCTCGGCGCCGCCGCGGCGCTCGCCGCGCCCGTCCAGGCCGACGACGACCACTTCGGCTTCTCCGCCTTCGAGGTGAAGGCGGTGAACGTCGCCGGGGGCGTCGAGACGCCGGTCACGCAGGCCGGCTCGCACCCGGGCCAGTTCGTCACCGACTTCACGCTGACGACGAGAAGAAACGCCAACGGCGGCCTGATCCCGTTCCAGAACCTGCGCGACGTCGAGGTCCAGCTGCCGACCGGCCTCGTCGGCGACCCGTTCGCGACGCCGCGCTGCTCGATGGTCGACTACGGCCGCGGCGACTGCTCGACGCAGTCGATCGTCGGCTCGATCGAGTTCACGTGGAACAACAACGGCCGTGCGACCTCGAGAACCGAGCTCGTCCCCGTCTACAACGTCGTGCCGCCGGCGGGCACCGTCGCGCGGCTCGCCTTCCCCGTCAACACCGTCGACCACGTGATCGACATGGAGGTCAACGACGACGGCCGCTACAACCTCGTCGCGCGCATCCGCAACATCTCGCAGGGCGTCGCGATGTTCCGCTCGAGACTGACGCTCTTCGGCGTCCCGGCCGACCTCAACGGCCCGGGGCCGCTGACGGCCGGCTCGGTCAGCTTCGGCGGACCGAGCGGCAGCCCGCGCGTGCCGTTCCTGACGCTCGGCCCGGAGTGCGGCGTCGAGCAGGCGGTGACGATCCGCGGCGCGTCGTGGGCCGACCCGCACACCTGGGTCGAGGCATCCTCGCCGCAGCCGGCGCTGACCGGCTGCGACAAGACGACCTTCGCCGCGGACCTCGCCGCCGTCCCCGAGAGCCAGCGCGCCGGCGTCCCGTCCGGCTATGAGATGCGCCTCGGCGTGCCGCAGGCCAGGGGCGCCGACGCGATCGCGACGCCTGCCGTGCGCCGCGTCGTCACGACGCTGCCGGCCGGCGTCGCCGTCTCCCCGTCGAGCGCGAGCGGCCTCGTCGGCTGCAGCGACGCGCAGGCCGGTCTCGGCATGCTCGCCGATCCCGCCTGCCCCGACGCCTCGCGGATCGGCTCGGTCAGCATCGACACGCCGGTGCTCGACGAGCCGCTGACGGGCGGCGTCTTCCTCGGGCAGCCGAAGTCGATGCGGGCGGCCGGCGGCGAGATGCTGCGGCTGCTGCTCATCGCGCAGGCGCAGGGCGTCACGATCAAGCAGGAGGGGCGGATCACGCCCGACCCGGTCACGGGCCAGCTGCGCGCCGTCTTCGACGCGATCCCGCAGCTGCCGTTCTCGCGGCTGACGCTGCGGCTCGACGGCGGCCCGAGCGCGCCGTTGACGAACCCGCGCACCTGCGGGACCTACACGACCGCGACCGAGATCAGCTCGTGGAGCGGCCAGACGTCGGCGTCGCAGAGCAGCTTCGCGATCACGCAGGACGCCGCCGGCGGGCCGTGCGCGCCGCTCGGCTTCGCGCCGTCGTTCGTCGCCGGCATGGGCAGCGCGGCGGCCGGCTCCTCCTCGGCCCTCCAGCTGGCCTTCGGCCGCACCGACGGCGAGCAGGACCTCGGCGACCTGACCGCCCAGCTGCCGGCCGGCCTGATGGGCATGGTCTCGCAGGCCGAGCTCTGCGACGACGCGGCGGCTGCCGCCGGCACCTGCGGCGCGGCGTCGCGGATCGGCGGCGTGACGGTCGCCTCGGGCGCCGGCTCCAACCCGCTGCAGCTCACCGGTCGCGGCGTCTACCTGACCGGGCCCTACAAGGGCGCGCCGTTCGGCCTCTCGATCGTCGTGCCGGCGATCGCCGGACCGTTCGACCTCGGCACCGTCGCGGTGCGGGCGGCGATCCACGTCGACCGCAAGACGGCGGCGCTGACGATCGTCTCCGATCCCTTCCCGACGATCCTCGAGGGGATCCCGCTGCGCATGCGGCAGGTGACGGTGTCGATCGACAAGCCCGGCTTCATGGTCAACCCGACCTCCTGCTCGCCGAAGTCGATCGGCGGCCTGCTGAGATCGGCCGAGGGCGCGACCGCGACCGTCGGCGCGCGCTTCCAGGTCGGCGGCTGCCGGGACCTGCCGTACGCCCCGCGGCTGGGGCTGAAGGTCGGCGCCAGAGGGCGGACGAAGCAGGGCATCACGACGCCGCTGTCGGCGACGCTGCGGATGACGGCCGGCCAGGCCAATAACCGCGGCGTGACCGTGAAGCTGCCGAGACAGCTCAACTCGCGGCTGGACGTCATCCGCGACGCCTGCACACTGGAGCAGTTCGAGGCCGAGCGCTGCGACAAGGCGCCGGTCGGCACGGCGGTCGCCGTCTCGCCGGTCCTGCGCAACCCGCTGCGCGGGTCGCTGCAGTTCGTCAGGAACCCGGCGCGCAGACTGCCGGACCTGATGGTGCGACTGAAGGGCTCCGGCGCGGAGGCCGGCGTCGCGATCGACCTCACCGGCAAGGTGACGATCCCGCGAGACCTGTCGCTGCAGACGTCGTTCGACACGATCCCGGACGTGCCGATCTCGATGTTCCGGCTCGACCTCGTCGCGGGCAGACGCGGCGCGATCGGGACGACGGAGAACCTCTGCCGCGCGCAGGCGAGACGGTCGGCGCTCGCGCGGGTCGACTTCCGCGCCCAGAGCGGCGCGCTGCGGCAGAAGCGCCAGCGGGTCACCGTGACCGGCTGCGCCGGCGTGAGAGCGGCGGCGAAGCGCTAGACGGCGGCGGGGCGGTGCGCTCGCTTCTGCGAGCGCGCCGCCTTGCCGCGGCGCGTACCGCGCGGTTCCCGCCGCCGACCAGCGGCGGGTACGGTGCCGCACCACGATTGATATCGGATTCAGATGAGAATCAGATCTTCTATGTATTTGACGTGTTAGTTGAGTCCCCCGAAGATGCGGCACTGACCCGTCGTGGTGCGCTCGGAGGGAGTGACAGGATGAAGATGCGACTGATGGGCCTCGTCGTGGCGGCGGTGGCGGCCGGCGGCTTGGCGGCATGTGGATCGAGCGGCGACGGAGGGTCGTCCGCGACGACCTCGGCGACCGCGGCCGAGGCGACCGTCCCGGCGCCGGCCGGCCTGGTGGCGCCCGGGAAGCTGACGATCGCGGCGGACTTCCAGGGCCCGCCGTTCGACTATCTCGACGGCGAGGAGAAGGTCGGCTTCGACGTCGAGTTCGACGAGGCCGCGGCAGCGCTGATGGGCCTGGAGCCCGAGCTGGTGGACACCCGCTTCGCCTCGCTGGTGACCGGTCTGGAGGCCGGTCGCTACGACGCCGTCGTCTCGGTGCTCTACGTCACCAGGGAGCGCGCGGAGAGCATCGGCCTGGTCCCGTACGCGCAGACCGGCTCGGGCTTCCTCGTGAAGGCCGAGGGCGACTACCAGCCGACGCTTCCCGAGGACCTCTGCGGCCGCACCGTGGCCGTGCTGGCGGGCGGCTTCGAGGAGCAGCTGGTGACCGGCAGAGTCGGCGACGACTGCAGATCCAAGGGCGACCCGCTCGAGGTCAAGTCGTTCCCGACCGACACCGAGGCGACCAGAGACGTCGCCGACGAGCGCTCGGACGTCTTCTTCTCGAACCAGTCGAACCTGCTCTACCGCGCCGAGCAGGTGCCGGAGCTGGCGCTCGCCGTGTCGAGCACGAGACCGTTGTTCCCGATCCCTGCGGCGATCGGCGTCCGCAAGGACAGACCGGAGATCAGAAGAGCGTTCGAGCAGGTCGTCGCGGAGCTGACCGCCTCCGGCGAGCTGGAGGAGCTGCTCGCGAGATACGGGCTCGAGCTGCCCGACCCGAGACTGGTGAGAGCGGCGCTCGCGGGAGAGCTCTACTGATGCACGCCGTGATCCAGTTCGACTGGGGCTACGCCGGCGGGCTGCTCGACGACGGTCGCATCTGGGAGGCGGCGCAGTGGACGCTGCTCCTGGCGACGTCGAGCTGGCTGCTCGCCGGCGTGCTGGGCCTCGGCCTGGCGCTGGCGAAGCAGTCGACGCTGGCGCCGCTGCGGGCGGTGGCCTCCGCCTACGTCTGGTTCTTCCGCGGGATCCCGCTGCTGCTGCTCGTGATCTTCGTCTACAACGGCCTGCCGCAGGCGATCCCCGGGACGCGCGGGTTCCTCTCCGATCCCTTCAACGCCGGCCTCGTCGCGCTCGCGCTCAGCGAGGCCGCGTACATGGCGGAGGTGTTCCGCGGCGGCCTGAAGTCGGTCGGGCCCGACCAGCGCGACGCCGGCCGCGCGCTCGGCTTCGGCGCGGTCCCGCTGCAGCGCTTCGTCGTGGTGCCGCAGGCGCTGCGCATCGCGCTGCCCGCGCTGGGCAACGAGTACGTCGCCAACCTGAAGAACACCTCGCTGGTCTCGGTCATCTCGTTCGTCGAGCTGACGCTGGTCAGCCAGCGGATCTACAGCCAGAACTTCAAGGTGCTCGAGACGCTGGCGGTGATCGGCGCGATGTACCTGCTGATGGTGACCGTCTTCACGCTGCTGCAGCACGTGCTCGAACGCCGTCTCGACGTGCGCCGCCCGAGCCGCGGCTGGCGCACCAGGGAGAGCGAGCAGGCACCGCCCGGCCCGGCCGTCGTGCCGGCGGACATCGCAGCCGAGGCGGCGGTCGCCGTCGCCCGTCCGCGCCGCGGCGCCGACCAGCTCGGCGACGTCGTGCTGGAGGCGCGCGGCGTCGAGAAGCAGCTCGGCGGCAGAGCCGTCCTGAGAGGCGTCGACCTCGAGGTCCGCAAGGGGGAGGTCTGCGTGATCATCGGCCCGTCGGGCTCGGGCAAGTCGACGCTGCTGCGCTGCCTCAACCACCTCGTCGCGGTCGACGGCGGCGTCGTGCTGCTCGACGGCGAGCCGTTCGGCTACCGCGCCGGCGGCGAGCGGCCGCGACCGGAGCCCGAGCGGCTGATCGCCGCCCGGCGGCGGCGCGTCGGGATGGTCTTCCAGCGCTTCGAGCTGTTCCCGCACTACACGGCGCTGGAGAACGTGACGCTCGCGCCGCGTCACTTCGGCCTCGTCGAGCGTCCGCTGCGGCGCGACTACGGGCTCGGCTTCCTGCACAAGGTCGGGCTCGCGAAGCACTGCGACAAGTACCCGCATCAGCTGTCGGGCGGGCAGCAGCAGCGCGTAGCGATCGCTCGCGCGCTCGCGCTCGAGCCGGAGCTGATCCTGTTCGACGAGCCGACCTCGGCGCTCGACCCCGAGCTGGTGCAGGAGGTGCTGCAGGTGATGGCCGCGCTCGCGGCCGACGGGCTGACGATGGTGATCGTGAGCCACGAGATGGGCTTCGCCCGCCAGGTCGCCGACCGCGTCGTCTTCATGGACGACGGGCAGATCGTCGAGTCCGGCCCGCCAGAGCAGCTGTTCTCGGACCCGCTCGAGCAGCGCACGCGCAGCTTCCTGGCGGTGACGTCGCATGCGTGACATCGGCCCCGCCGTCTCCAGCCGCGCGCGCGTGATGGCGGCGCTGGAGGCGATCGACCCCGAGCTCGGCGCCTTCATCACCGTCGACCCCGACGCGGCGCTCCGTCGCGCGGAGGACGATCCGGGCGGCCGCCTGCGCGGCCTCACGATCGCGGTCAAGGACTTGATCGACACGGCCGGGCTGCGCACGACCTACGGGTCGCCGCGCCACCGCTACCACGTGCCCGAGCGTTCGGCGCCCGTGATCGAGCGGCTCGAGCGCGACGGCGCGATCGTGCTGGGCAAGACCAACCTCAACGAGTACGCCTACGGCGTCAGCGGCTACAACCCGCACTACGGTCTGATGCGCACGCCCCGCGACCGGACGCGCACGCCCGGCGGCTCCAGCGGCGGCTCGGCGATCGCCGTCGCCGCGGGCGTCGCCGACGTCGCGATCGGGACCGACACCGGCGGCTCGGTGCGCATCCCGGCCGCCTGCTGCGGGATCTACGGGTTCAAGTGCGCGCACGGCGCGATCTCGATGGCAGGGGTCCATCCGCTCGCGCCCGAGCACGACTCGATCGGCTTCTTCGCCGCCGGCATCGCGCCCCTGCAGCGCGTCCTGCGCTGCCCCGTGCTGCCGCCCGTCGACCAGCTGCGGATCGTCGACGGCGAGGAGCTGGCGCTCCCCGAGTTCCCTGCCGACGCGCACTGGGTCGTCTTCCGCGAGCAGAGCTACGCGCTGCATCGCGAGCGGATCGGGCAGCACCCCGAGGAGTACGGCGACGACCTGCACGTGAAGCTGGCCGGGACGGTCGGCGACGTGCCGGCCGCCCGCGCGCGGATGCGCCGCTGGCGCGAGGCGTTCGAGCGTGCGCTGGCCGACGTCGACCTGCTCGTGCTGCCGGTCTTCCCCGGCGAGGCGCCGACGGTCGAGGAGGTGATGGGCGACTACCGCGAGGGCCGGCTGACGACGTCGGACCGGCTGCTCTCGATCACGCCGCTCGTCAACGCGCTCGGCTGGCCGGCGCTGGCGCTGCCGACGCCGGACGGGCCGCGGCAGATCATCGGCCGTCCCGGCAGCGAGGCGGCGATCCTCGCCGCGGGCGCGCGTCGCTCGGAGGCGGGCGCATGGCCCGAGGACGACTAGCTGCTCGCGTCGGACGCGGGTCCCTGCGCGTCGCCGAGCCGTGCGCGCAGGAGGTCCGCGAACGCGACCGCGGCCGCCGACCGGTAGCGTACGGCCGAGCGCACGAGCGAGATGCTGCGGTGCAGCTCGCGACCGATGTCGAGCTGGACCACGGGCGGCCCTTCGACCACGGCCGAGGGGAGCGGCAGCAGCGCGACGCCGAGCCCGGCGGAGGCCAGCGCGCGGATGCTGCCGAGGGCGCCGCTCTCGTACGCGATCCGCGGCTGGAAGCCGGCGTCGGCGCAGAGGCGCGTCAGCATCCGCCGCAGGCCGGCGGTCTCGTTGAAGGCGATGAACGGCTCCGTCAGCAGCTGCGCGACGTCGACCGCGGCGCCCGCCAGCGGGTGCCCGGGGCCGACGACCAGCCCGAGCGGCTCGTCGAACAGCGGCTCGGCGACGAGGTCGCCGTCGGTCCACGTCTCGGGGTCGATCATCGCGAGCGTCAGGTCGAGGCCGCCGTCGGCCAGCAGCGTCAGCGACTGCTCCGCGCTCTCCTCGCGCAGCACGACGTCGACGCCCGGATGGAGCGCGCGGAACTCGAGCAGCGCCTGCGGCACGACGCCGCTGGCGTTGAGCGACTGCTGCGCGCCGAGCGTCACGCGGCCGGAGTCGAGCTGGCCGAGGTCGCGCAGCCGGGCGCGGGCGTCGTCGGCCTCGGCGAGGATCCGCTCGGCGAAGGGGAGCAGCTCGCGGCCCGCGTCGGTCAGCCAGACGCGGCGCGTCGTGCGGTCGAACAGCTGGGCCCCGAGCTCGGCCTCGAGCTGCTGGATCTGCAGTGAGAGCGCGGGCTGCGCGACCAGCATCTCGCGTGCCGCATGCGTGAAGTGCAGGTGCCGCGCGACCGCTTCGAAGTACCGCAGCTGCCGAAATTCCATTCGGCATGAATATCAAACTGAGAACTTTCATGTATTGGACTTGTCAATCTTCTCCGACCAGGATCACGGCGTGACCACGATCCCGCTCCAACGCCCCCCACTGCCGGACACCTTTCCCGGCCTCGAGCGACGCGGCCCGGACGGGCGTCCGTTCGTCCACGCCGACGCGCCCGGCGGCACGCAGGTCGCCGCGTCGGTGATCGACGCGATGGGCGACTACCAGCGCCGCTCCAACGCGAACCCGAACCGGCCCTATCCGACCTCCGTCGAGACCGCGACGCTGGTCGACGACACGCGCGACCGCTTCGCGCGCTTCGTCGGCGGAGAGGCCGAGGGGATCGTCTTCGGCCCCAACATGACCTCGCTGACGTGGCACTTCTCGCGCGCCTTCGAGCGTGAGCTGAGAGCCGGCGACAACATCGTCTGCACGCAGCTCGACCACGACGCGAACGTCGCGCCCTGGCTGGCCGTGGCGGAGCGGGCGGGAGCCGAGGTGCGCTTCGTGACGCTCGACCCGGAGGCGTGCGAGCTCGACCTGCGCTCGCTGGAACGGGTCGTCGACCGGCGGACCCGCCTGGTCGCGTTCACGCGCACCTCGAACCTGACCGGCACCGTCGTCACGCCGGCGCCGCTGGTGGAGGCGGCGCGCGCGGTCGGCGCGATCACGTACTCCGACGGCGTCGCGGCCGCCGCGCACACGCCGCTGCGGCACGGCGAGTGGGGGATCGACGTCCAGGTCTGCTCGCCGTACAAGTTCTTCGGCCCGCACATGGGCGTCCTGTCGGGGCGCCCCGAGCTGCTGCAGCGGCTGACCCCCGACAAGGTCCGGCCGGCGCCGACGTCCGGACCGCGCCGCTGGGAGACCGGGATGGTCGCCTTCGAGTCGGTCGCCGGCCTGTCCGCCGCGCTGCGCTACGTCGAGACGGTCGGCTTCGACACGATCGAGCGCTACGAGCAGGAGCTGACGCGGCGCACGCTGGCCGCGCTCGCCGCCGTGCCGGGTGTCACGCTGCACGGCAAGCCGACCGTCGAAGGGCGCGAGGCGACGTTCGCGCTCAGCGTCGACGGCGTCCCCCCGCGGGAGGTGTCGGCCCGGATGGCCGCCGAGGGCGTCTTCGTCTCGGCCGGGACCAACTACGCGATCGAGCCGCTGCGCGCGCTCGGGCTGTCGGACACCGACGGCGTCGTGCGGATGGGCTTCGTCCACTACCACACGCCGGAGGACGTCGACCGCACCGTCGCGGCGCTCGCGCGCGTCGCCGAGGAGGGGGCGGCATGATCGCCTCGCTGAGCATTCCCCACCGCGACCTGGAAGGAGACCGATGCTCGTCCGCACCCTCGCCGAGGTGATCGGCACCCCGCACGACGTCGACTGGACCAACGGGACGAGCCGCCGCGTGCTCGTCGCCGCCGACGGCCGCGGCTTCGCGGTCACCGAGACCCACGTGCGGCCCGGGACCGCGAGCCGCATCCGCTTCGCCAACCACTTCGAGGCGTGCTACTGCGTCGAGGGCAGCGGTCGCGTCGAGACCGCGGCGGGCGCCTGGGAGATCGCGCGCGGCACGATCTACGCGCCCGACAGGGACGAGGAGCACGTCCTCTCCAGCGAGCAGGGCATGCGGCTCGTCTGCGTCTTCAACCCGCCGCTGCGCGGCGACGAGAGCCACGACCCGTCCGGAGAGCAGGCCTCCGGGTACTAGGGCCGCGGCATCAGCTGAACAGCGTGATGCCGTACAGCGCGAAGAGGGCGAGGTGGATCGCGCCGTGGACCGCGGTGACGCGCTTGGCGGCGAAGGTCGTGACGGACAGCAGCAGCGTGATCGCGAGCATGACCAGGTTCGCGGGCGACTCGGCCAGAATCACCGTCTGGCCGGTCACGAGGCCGATGATCAGCACCACCGGGATCGTCAGGCCGACGGTTGAGACGAGCGCGCCGTGGCAGAGGTTGCTGACGCGCTGGATCTCGCCCGCGAGCGCGGCGCGCACCGAGGTGATCGACTCGGGCAGGAAGACGATCATCGCGATCAGCACGCCCGCGAGCGCGGGCGGGGCGTCGAGGCGGCCGAGGCCGTCGTCCAGCAGCGACGCCATGTCGTGCGAGAGCAGGACGATCGGGATCGCCGTGACCACGAGCAGGCCGAGGCGCGTCAGCACCTCGCGGCGGTGCGTGGCGAAGACCTGCCCGATCTCGCGCGGCCCCTCGTCGGCCGAGGAGGCGCGCGCGACGCGCGCGTCGACCTCGCGGAAGTCGTCGGCCTGCGCTCCCGTCTGGCGGGAGAGGAAGAAGGCGTAGAGCGCGATCGTCAGGACGACGATCGGCACCTCCTGCCCGCCCGTGAACGCGTCGTCCTCGCCGATCACGGCCGGCAGCGCGAACGCCATCGACGCGAGCACGACGATCAGCGACAGGTAGATCGACGTGCCGGTGCGGTTGTGCGCCATGCCTCCGTGGCGCAGGCCGCCGCACAGCAGCGACAGGCCGATCACGAGGTTCAGGATGATCATCGCGACCGCCATCACCGAGTCGCGGGCGATCTCGGCGTGCTCGCCGGGACCGAGCATCACCGCGGCGATCAGGATGACCTCGATCGTCACGATCGACAGCGTCAGCACGAGCGACCCGTACGGATCTCCGAGCCGGTGGGCGAGCGCCTCGGCCTGCTGCACGACGCCGAAGGCGCAGACGAGGATCACGCCGACGATCGCGGACAGCGCGACGATCAGGGTCGCGCCGGGGACCGGCGGCTCCAGCAGGGAGCCGGCGGCGAGCAGGGCGGCGAACGCCGACCACCCGACCACGACCCGGGCGAGGTCGGCGCCGGAGACGAATCGCTGCGAAGCGGTGCGTGACATCGGGGAACCTGCCTGACGAGGGGCCGTCCCCGAAGCGAGAGATGCCTGCGTCGGGTCGTCCCGACCGGCCGCGCCGCAAACGCGCGGAGCGCAGTCGAGTCTAGCGGCGCACCGCGGGCCGGTCCGACCGGGCCCGGCGCGACCGGGCCCGGCCCGCCCGTCCGCGTGCCTCTGCCTCAGCCCGGCTGCCGCGCGGTCGACTCGCGCGCGGAGATCTCCGCCTCGATCACGATCTGCCGCGCGGCGGTCGCGTCGCCGCGGATGCGCGCGACGAGCAGGTCGACGGCGACCTGGCCGATCTTGTCGGGGTGGAGCGACAGCGCGGTCACCGCCGGCCGGGCCGAGCGCGCCGACTCGCTGTCGCTGCCGGCGGCGATCATCACGTCCTGCGGCACGCGCAGGCCGGCGTTGTGGACGGCCAGCTGCGCGCCGACGGCGAGGCGGTCGAGCGGCGCGTAGATCGCGTCGGGCGGGTCGGGCGCGGTGAACAGCGGCTGGGTCGCCTCATAGGCGTGGGTCTCGCTGGCGATGCCGTCGACGAGCTGGATCCGCGGCTCCTGGCCGCGCGCCTCGCACCAGCGCTCGTAGCCGCTGATGCTGTCGAAGGTGTAGGAGCGGCTCGGCCTGGTCGTGAGCAGCGCGACCGAGCGGGCGCCCTGCGCGGCGAGGTGGTCGAGCGCGCCGATCGTCTCGCGCTCGATGTCGTTGTCGACCCACCAGCCCTCGGTGCGCGGCCTGTCGACGTCGCGGCCGGCGGTGACGAACGGGATCCCGCGCATCTCCAGCATCGCCAGCAGCGGGCTGCTCGACTTCGGGTCCATCACGATCGCGCCGTCGACGTGGAGGTCGTCGAGGCTTCTCGGCTCGATCGGGGAGATCACGAGCGCGTAGCCGTGGGTCGAAGCGGTCTCGGCGGCCGAGGTGAGGATCTTCACGAAGTACTCGATGCTCGCCAGCTGCGCCGGCGAGGCGACCGGCACGTCGTGGGCGAAGGTGATGATCCCGGTGCTGCCGCTGCGCAGGTGGCGCGCGGCCTGGTTGGCGCGGTAGCCGAGGCGCGCCGCCGTGGCGAGGATGTCGGCGCGGGTGCGCGGATCGACGCGGCCCTTGTCGTTGAGCGCGTGGGAGGCCGTCGCGATCGAAACGCCTGCCGCCTTCGCGACGTCGCGGAGGCCGACGCGAGCGCGCCTTCTCGGCGGTGAGGGGGCTGGGTCGCTGGGGGTTTCGTCGGTCATGAGCGTGGTTGGCGCGGCAACGATAACTCGTCTTGACAGTTCGCGAGACGGGTGCTTACACTCCTCGACCACGAGCTGCCTAAACGTTTAGGCGTTCGAGAGAGAACAGTAGCGTGGGCAACGATAGCGCGCTGCCAAAACGTTTAGAGATGAGGTCGCACCCCGCATGAACGCCATGCCCGCCGAGCGCGCCGTCGCCGCGCTCGCCGCCGCCCCGGACCGGGTCGTGGAGATCGCCTCCGAGCTGGTCCGCCGCGACACCGCCTACACCCGTGACATGCCGTACGCCGGACCGGCCGCGCCGAGCGGCCAGGAGGCCGACGCGCAGGCGTGGATCGGGGCGTTCCTCGAGCGGCTCGGCTTCGAGGTGTCGATCTGGGAGCCCGACCCCGCCGAGGTCGCCGGCCACCCGATGTACCCGGACGGCCTCACGTGGGAGGGGCGGCCGGTGCTCGCCGCCGTCCGGCGCGGCAGCGGCGACGGCCGCTCGCTGATCCTCAACGGCCACCTCGACACCGTCCGCTGCGAGCCGCTCGAGCGCTGGACGCGCGACCCGTGGACGCCGACGGTCGAGGGCGACCGCCTCTACGGCCGCGGCTCCTGCGACATGAAGGGCGGGATCGCGGCCGCGCTCGCCGCCGCCGAGGCGATCGTCCAGTCCGGCGTCGAGCTGGCGGGCGACCTGCACGTGCAGATCGCGCCCGACGAGGAGACGACCGGGATGGGCGTCGTCGCGCTGCTCAGACGCGGCGAGCGCGCCGACGCCTGCCTCGTGCCGGAGCCGAGCAGCTTCCAGGTCTACTCGGCCTACCGCGGCATCCTCTACGGCAACGTCACCGTCGCCGGCCACCCGGCGCACGCCGAGATCCCGCAGGCGCACCACTCGCTCGGCGGCGGCGTCAACGCGATCGACCAGATGCGCAAGGTGCTGGACGCCTTCGACGCGCTGAGCGAGGAGTGGCAGGGCCGGCCCGACAAGCAGCACCCGCTGCTGTCGACGCCGCGGATCTTCCCGACGCGCATCTCCGGCGGCGAGTTCATCGCCTCGCTCCCGGGCGAGTGCACGCTGGACTTCGACCTCACCTACCTGCCCGGCGAGGCCGAGGAGGGCGGCTGGGGCGGCAACGTCCGCCGCGAGGTCGAGCAGCACCTCGCGCGCTGGGCGCAGGCCGACCCGTGGCTGCGCGAGCACCCGCCGGTCGTGCGCTGGACGCAGGACTACCCGGCCGCCGAGACGCCGCTCGACACCGCCTTCGGCAACGCGATCGTCGCCGCCAGCGCCGCGCAGGGCGTCGAGACCGCGATCGACGGCTTCGACACATGGGCCGACGCCGGCACTTACCTGCTCGCCGGCATCCCCGCCTACTGCTACGGCCCGGGCGCGATCGAGCGCGCCCACATGATCGACGAGTGGGTCTCGGTCGCGGAGCTGCGCACCTGCGCGGCCGTGATCGCCCGCGTCGTGACCGACTGGTGCGGCGCCCCCGCCGCCTGACGCAACAGCCCCCTCTCAGCACCACCACCAGGAGACGTACATGCAGCTCGCCTTCGACGTCGCGACCTACAGAGAGCGCATCGCGCGCGTCCGCCGGTCGCTGAGCGACCAGGGGATCGACGCGGTCCTCGTGACGATGCCCGACTCGATCCACTGGCTGACCGGCTACGACACGATCGGCTACCTGTGGACGCAGGCCCTGCTGGTCGACGGCGGCGACGCCGAGCCGACGCTCTTCACGCGCACGACCGAGGAGCCCGGGGTGAAGGAGACCTCGTGGCTGACCAGCGGCGTCTTCTACGACATCGCGCAGGTCGACCCGATGGAGGTCCAGGCGAACGCCCTGCGCGAGCGCGGCCTCGCCGGCGGCAAGATCGCCGTCGACCTGCAGGCGTTCACCTTCCTGCCGGCGTCGTGGGAGCGGCTCAAGCAGCTGCTGCCCGAGGCCGAGTTCGTCGACGGCTCGGAGATCGTCCCGGAGCTGCGGCTGATCAAGTCGCCGGCCGAGCTGGCCTACCAGCGCCAGGCGGCTGCGATGGCCGACTACGCGATGAGCGAGGCGTTCGCCGCGCTGCGGCCCGGCCTCTCCGAGGTCGAGCTGGCCGGCATCATCTCGCGCGCACTCGGCGAGGCCGGCAGCGAGTACGCCGCGATCCCGCCGATGGTCGTCTCGGGCCCGCGCAGCGCGCTCGTCCACGGCATGGCGACGCGCCGCACGATCTCGCTCGGCGACGTCGTCTGCATGGAGTTCGCCGGCACCGTCCACCGCTACCACGGCATCCTCATGCGGACCGCCGTGATCGGCACGCCCTCCGCCGAGGTCGCCGAGACCTCCGCCGTGCTGGAGGAGGCGGTCGAGGTCGCGATCAAGGGCTGCAAGATCGGCGCGCCGGTCCACCAGCCCGACGACGAGTGCAACGCCGTGCTCGACCGGCTCGACCTCTCGCGCCGCCGCTGCCACCGCCTCGGCTACAGCACCGGCATCGCCTACCCGCCCGGCTGGCTGGAGCCGATGACGCTCGTCGCCGGCGACCCGCACCGCTTCGAGGCCGGCATGTCGTTCTCGGTCGAGCCGAACCTGACGCTGCTCGACCGCGGCTTCGGCCTGAAGCAGGGCGACACCGTCGAGGCCGGCCCGGACGGCGGCGTCTCGATGTCGAAGCTCGGACACGGCCTCACCGTCATCGACTGATCCGTGCCGTGGCGTGACGACATCCCCGGCGCGGAGCCGCCGCGCGTCGAGCCGTCGTGGTGGATGCAGCAGGCGCTGGCCGCCGAGCGGCCGGAGCCTGCCGCCGAGCGCCAGCTCGACGGCGACATGCGCTGCGACGTCGCGATCGTCGGCGGCGGCTACACCGGCCTGTGGACGGCGCTGCGCCTGAAGGAGGCGGAGCCGTCGCTGCGCGTCGTCGTGCTGGAGGCCGGCATCTGCGGCCAGGGCGCGAGCGGCCGCAACGGCGGCTTCGCGACGACGTGGTGGCACGACCTCGACGCGCTGGAGCGCCACTTCGGCGCCGAGCAGGCGCGCTTCCTCGCGCGCGCGTCGAGCGACGCGATCGGCGAGGTCGAGGCGCTCTGCGACGAGCACGGCCTCGACGTCCACCTGCGCCGCGGCGGCAAGCTGGTCGTCTCCGCGGCGCCAGCCCAGGACGGCGTCTGGGACGGCGCCGCCGCGGCCGCCGCGCGGCTCGGCGAGGGCGGTCGCTTCACGCGCGTCGGCGGGGAAGAGGCACGTGCGCGGACCGGCTCGCCGGTGCTGCGCGACGGCTGGTTCGTCGCCGACAGCGCGACGGTCCAGCCGGCGCTGCTGGCGCGCGGGCTGCGGCGCGCGGTCCTGTCGCTCGGCGTCGAGGTCTACGAGCGCACGCCGATGACGGGCCTCGATCGCGCGCACGCGCGCGTGGAGACGCCGCGCGGGACGGTCAGCGCCGGCCGCGTCGTGCTGGCGACCAACGCCTGGGCGGCGTCGCTGCCGGAGCTGCGCGGCGTGCTCGTCCCGCTCTCCAGCCACATGCTCGTGACGGCGCCGGTCCCGGAGCGGATCGAGGCGCTCGGCTGGAGCGGCGGCGAGCACTTCGTCGACGGGCGCAGGCTGATCCACTACGTCCAC
>JAEXXR010000040.1 GCA_023405705.1 Actinomycetes bacterium | reverse complement strand
GCCGGGGACGGCGGCGCGGGGGCTCGCGTCGGCCGGCTCAGGCGGCGTCACGCCGCGCGCGGACCGCGGCGGCGAAGCCGTCGAGGACGCCGACCGTCGTCTCCCAGTCCATGCACTTGTCGGTGATCGACTGGCCGTAGGTCAGGTTCGAGCCGTCGCCGAGGCTCTGGTTGCCGGCGACGAGGAACGACTCCAGCATCACGCCGACGATCGCGCGGTTGCCGGCGGCGATCTCGTCGGCGATCTCCTGCGAGACGACCGCCTGGCGCTCGTGGTCCTTGGCGCTGTTGTCGTGCGAGGCGTCGACGATGACGCGCTCGGCGAGGCCGGCCTTCGCCATCTGCGCGAGCGCCTCGGCGACCGGCTCGGGACCGTAGTTCGGGGTCCCGCGGCCGCCGCGGAGGATGATGTGGCAGTCGGCGTTGCCGCGCGTCGTGAAGACGGCCGGCGTGCCCGACTCCTCGACGCCGGCGAAGGTGTGCGGCGCGGCCGCGGCGCGGACGGCGTCGACCGCGACGCCGACGTCGCCGTCGGTGCGGTTCTTGAAGCCGACCGGCATCGACAGGCCCGAGGCGAGCTGGCGGTGGGTCTGGCTCTCGGTCGTGCGCGCGCCGATCGCGCCCCAGGCGACGGTGTCGGCGATGTACTGCGGGATGATCGGGTCGAGGAACTCGCAGCCGACCGGCAGGCCCAGCTCGAGCACCTCGAGCAGCAGCCTGCGCGCGACGCGCAGGCCGTTGTTGACGTCGTAGGAGCCGTCCAGGTGCGGGTCGTTGATGAGGCCCTTCCAGCCGGTCGTCGTGCGCGGCTTCTCGAAGTAGACGCGCATCACGATCTGCAGGTCGGCGGCGTGCGCGGCGGCGACGGGCGCGAGCCGTCTCGCGTAGTCGAGCGCGGCCTCCGGGTCGTGGACGCTGCAGGGGCCGACGACGACGACGAGGCGGTCGTCGTCGCGGTCGAGGATCCTGGCGGCCTCGCTGCGACCCCTCAGCACGACCTCGGCCTGCGCGTCGCTCAACGGAAGCTGGTGCAGCATCAGCGCGGGGGTCACCAGCGGGACGACGCGGCCGATGCGCTGATCGCGCAGCTCTTCGAGATGTCGGGTCATGCTGCTCACGGGGAGCCAGGATAACGGCACCGCGGGGGCCGCTGCCGGCCGAACCCGCGGCCGCACCGCCGAGCGGCGGCCGGCGGCCGGACCCGTCAGGCGGTCGCGCGCGGCGCCGAGGGGTCGCGGCGCTTGGCGTCGAGCCGCTCCGGCGGGACGCGCACGACGTCCCACGCCAATCCGGTCTTTTCGAGCAGCGCGATGACCGCGGCCGAGATGTCGAGCTGGCGGCGGTCGACGCCGTGGCGCGCCGAGGTGGGGAAGGCGTGGTGGGCGTTGTGCCACGCCTCGCCGAGCGAGAAGGGCGCCAGCCAGGCGAGGTTGCGCGACTGGTCGCCGGTCTCGAACGGCCGCCGGCCGAAGTAGTGGCAGAGCGAGTTGATCGAGTAGGTGACGTGGTGCAGCAGCAGGATCCGCACCAGCCCGCCCCACAGCAGCGCGGTCAGCGCCGCCTGCCACGACAGCCCGCCGAGCAGGAAGCCGAGCGCAGCCGCGATCAGGAAGCCGCCGACGGCCCAGAAGATGAAGGTGCGGTCGAACCACGACACGACCGGGTCTCTCAGCAGGTCGGGCGCGTAGCGTCTCTTGTTGCCACGGTGGGTGTGGACGAACAGCCAGCCGACGTGCGCGTGGGCGAGGCCGCGCAGCGCGCCGCGCCAGCCGTGGCCGTGCTCGACGTGGGGGCTGTGCGGGTCGCCGAAGCGGTCGGAGAAGGCGTGGTGCTTGCGGTGGTCGGCGACCCACGAGATCACCGGCCCCTCGATCGCGATCGAGCCCCAGGCGGCGAAGAAGGCGCGCACCGCGGGGGTCGTCTTGAAGGCGCGGTGGGTGAACAGCCGGTGGAAGCCGACGGTGATCCCGAGGGCGGAGAAGAAGTACATGATCGCCAGGACCGCGAGGTCGCTCCAGCCGAGCGCGACGGCCCACAGCTGCCAGGCGACGAGGCCGAGCCCGAGCACCGGCACGACCGTCACGAGGCCGGTGATGATGCGGTCGCGCCGCTCGTTGGCGACCGGCTCGACGTCCTCCGGCGTCGGTCCGCCGGCCGGCACGGCGACGGCATCCTGGCTGTCCACGGCGAGCACCCCCTCACGGCTGGTCGACGAGATGTGAGGGCATCCTAACGCCGGGCGCCCGCGCGCCACGCCGCTTTCCGCGCGGCGGGGCGAGCGGGCGGGTGCGTCGAGCGAGCGGGCGAGGAGAGTGGCGAGCCTGTGGACGCGCGCGAGGCAGGCGCGGTGGGAGGGCCCGCTCAGGCGCTCGTCGCGTCGTCGAGCTCCCGTGCGCTGACGGCGCGGGCGAGCTGGACGAAGGCGTCGACGAGCGGCTCGGCCGTCTCGCTGCGGCGGCGCACGACCGCGAGCGTCGCCGGCTCGGCGTCGGCGAGCGGCACGAAGCGGATCCCCGGCCACGGGTAGTAGCGGCTGATCAGCGTCGGGGCGGTGTCGATCCCCTTGCCCTGCGCGATCAGGTGCAGCCACTCCTCCAGCGTGTCGGCGGTGTGGCTGTGGATCGCCGGCCGGCGGCCCAGCTCGCCGCGCAGCAGCCAGAAGTCGCGCCACTCCTCCGGCACCGCCGCGGAGTGGCTGATGAAGGTCTCCTCGGCGAGGTCGGCGGGGGTCAGCGAGGCGCGGCCGGCGAGCGGGTGGGAGGCAGACAGCAGCACGACACGCGGCTCCTCGACGAGCGAGATCACCTCGACCTCGCCGCGCTCGCCCTCGTCGTAGGGGAGGTAGAGGAAGGCGACGTCGGCGCGCGACTCGGTCAGGCTGTCCTGGATCTGCGCGAAGTCGAAGGCGTGGACCTCGACCTGCGCGCTCGGCCGCTCCTGCTTCAGCTCGGCGAGGACGGCCGACAGCAGCTCGCCCGGGACGGCGCCGAGGCAGCCGACCGAGAGCGTGTCGGCCTCGCGCTGGGCGTGGGCGCGCGCCTCGGCGAGGATGCGGTCGGCGTCGGCGAGCAGCTCGCGCGCCTGCGGCAGCAGCGCGGCGCCGACCGGCGTCAGCGCGACGCGGCGGTTGGAGCGCGCGAGCAGGGGCGCGCCGATCTCGCGCTCGAGCGCGACGATCTGCGCGCTCAGCGCCGACTGCGCGAGATGCAGCCGGGACGCGGCGCGGGTGAAGTGGAGCTCCTCGGCGACGGCGACGAAGTAGCGCAGCTGACGCAGGTCCATCGCGGCTGATCATGTCATGCATCGGAGGATGCGATGCGGTGAATCGACCGCCGCGATCGGGTGAATCGCCCGCCGCGACCACGTGCATCGCCGGACGCGATCAGTCGATCTCAAAACCCTGTTGCCGCTCCCGGGGCCGCATCGCAGGATGTCGTCAGTCCCGAGCCGCGGACGAGGAGAGACGTGCGCGGCACCGATCGAGGAGTGGTGATGCGAAGCGGATTCGTGTGGCACGAGCGCTACATGTGGCACAACACCGGCCGTGCGAGCGGCCCGTTCCTGTCGGACGCCTCCGGCTGGCTGGAGCCCGACGTCCGCCACACGGAGAACTCGGACACGAAGCGCCGCTTCCGCAACCTGCTCGACGTCAGCGGCCTGCTGGACCAGCTCGTGCGGATCGACCCGCGCGACGCGACCGTCGAGGAGCTGACCCGCTTCCACACCCCCGGCTACGTCGAGCACGTCCGCGCGCTGTCGGCCGGCGCCGGCGGCGAGGGCGTCGACGGCACGACGGTGATCGGCAAGGGCTCCTACGAGGTCGCGCTGCTGTCGGCCGGCGGCGTGCTCGCCGCGGTCGACGCCGTCCTCGACGGCGAGGTCGACAACGTCTACGCGCTCGTGCGCCCCTGCGGCCACCACGCGCTGCCCGACGCGGCGATGGGCTTCTGCCTCTTCGGCAACGCCGCGATCGCCGCCCACCACGCCCGCGTCACGCGCGGCCTGGAGCGCGTCGCGATCGTCGACTGGGACGTCCACCACGGCAACGGCACGCAGGCCGGCTTCTACGACGACCCGAACGTCCTGACGATCTCGATCCACCAGGACAACTGCTTCCCGCCCGGCTCCGGCCTGATCGAGGAGACCGGCGAAGGCGCTGGCGAGGGCTTCAACATCAACGTCCCGCTGCCGCCCGGCTCCGGCGACGGCGCGTACGAGGCCGCCTTAGAGCGGGTCGTCGTGCCGGCGCTGGAGCGCTTCGGACCCGAGCTGATCATCGTCGCCTCCGGCCTGGACGCCAGCGCGATGGATCCGCTCGGCCGGATGATGGTCTCGCCGAGAGGGTTCGGCCGCCTCACGGAGATCATGCTCGACGCCGCCCAGCGCCTCTGCGGAGGCCGGCTGGTGGTCGAGCACGAGGGCGGCTACTCGGCCGAGCTGGTGCCGTTCTGCGGCCTGGCGATCGTCGAGAGACTGGCCGGGATCCAGACCGAGGTGCAGGGCACGATCCTGCAGGAGTTCCCCGAGCACATGGGCCAGCAGGAGCTGCAGCCGCACGAGGCCGCGCTGATCGAGCGCGTCGCCGAGGTCGCAGGTCTCGCCGCGCCGGCGGTCGGGTGACAGGGAGGTGAAGCGCATGGCAGGAAGAGTCCGGATCGCCGACGGCGGACAGGCGCGCCACGGCACGCTCGACGGCGACGTCGTCGTGCTGGAGGACGGCACGCGGCTGCCGGAGGCGGAGGTGACCTACCTCGCGCCGGTGCAGCCGTCGAAGATCATCGCCGTCCACCTGACGTACCGCAGCCGCATCGAGGAGTACCAGGCGCGCACGCCCGACTACCCCTCGTACTTCATGAAGCCGCCGACGGCGCTGGGCGGCCATCGCGGGCAATTGAGACGGCCGGCCGGCGCGCGCTTCCTCAACTACGAGGGCGAGCTGGCCGTCGTGGTCGGCAGACGGATGCACGGCGTCTCGATCGACGACGCGCTGTCGTACGTCGAGGGCTACGCGGTCGCCAACGACGTCGGCCTGCACGACTTCCGCCACGCCGACCGCGGCTCGATGCTGCGCGTCAAGGGGCAGGACGGCTTCCTGCCGATCTCCCCGGTCGTCGTCCCCGCGAGCGAGTTCGACCCGACCTCGTACGAGCTGCGCACGCTGCTCAACGGCGAGGTCGTCCAGCGCGCGACCGCGGAGGACCTGATCTGGGGCGTCGCCTACCAGCTCGCCGACCTCTCGCGCCTGATCACGCTCGAGCCGGGCGACGTGATCCTCAGCGGCACGCCGGCCAACTCCCGCCCGATGGAGGTCGGCGACACGGTCGCCGTCGAGATCGACGGGCTCGGCCGCGTCGAGAGCACGGTCGTCGAGTGGGAGGTCGACCTGACCGGAGCCGGCGACCAGCTCGCCGTCTCGCCCAACACCCTGCACGTCGCGCTCGCCGTCCCCGAGGACGAGGCCGAGCGGATGGCCGCCGCCGAAGGGAGCGCGTCATGAAGGTCCACGTCGACATGAACCTCTGCCAGGCGCACGGCGAGTGCGTCTTCGCCGCGCCGGACGTCTTCGAGCTGCACGACGACGACTCCCTGACCTGGGTCGAGGAGGTCGGCGAGGACAGACGGGCCGAGGTCGAGCAGGCCGCGCAGGTCTGCCCGATGATGGCGATCAAGCTCGAGGGCTGAGGGCGCACGCGATGAGGATCGTCGTCGTCGGCGCCTCGCTCGCCGGGCTGCGCGCCGCGCAGGCGCTGCGCTCGGCCGGGCACGCGGGCGAGCTGGTCGTGATCGGCGACGAGCGGCGCCTGCCCTACACGCGCCCGCCGCTCTCCAAGGAGCTGCTGGCCGGCGCGCACACCGTCGAGCAGTGCGACTTCCCCTGCGCGGAGCTGGACGTGACGTGGCGCCTCGGCGCCGCCGCGACCGGGCTCGACCGCGACGCCAAGGAGGTCGTGCTGGCCGACGGCGCGCGGGTCGCCTACGACCGGCTGATCGTCGCTACCGGCTGCCGGGCGCGCGAGTGGGGCGGTCCCGGCGGCGAGCTGGTCGGCCTGCACACGCTGCGCGACATCGACGACACGCTGGCGCTGCGGCGCGAGCTGGAGACGGGGTCGCCGCGCGTGGCGGTCGTCGGGGCCGGCTTCGTCGGCGCCGAGGTCGCCTCGACCGCGCGCAGACTGGGCCTCGACGTGACGCTGATCGACGTCGCGCCGCATCCGCTGCTGCCGCTCGGCCCGCTGCTCGGCGAGCGCTGCGCGCAGCTCCACCGCGAGCAGGGCGTCGAGCTGCGGCTGGCGACGGGGGTGAAGGGCTTCCGGGGGAAG
>JAEXXR010000018.1 GCA_023405705.1 Actinomycetes bacterium | reverse complement strand
ATGCAGGATCGCCGCCCGTGCGCGGGCGGGGCTGTCGAGCGGCGCGCCGAGCCCGCGCGCGATCGCGTCGGCGGTCGCGAAGCCGACGCCGAAGACGCTCGTCAGCTCGTACGGCCGCTCTCGCACGACGCGGTAGGCGCGGTCGCCGTAGTGCTGGTGGATGCGGCCGGCGAGGTGGGCGAGGCCGTGCGGCGCGAGCAGCAGGTGGAGGCCGCGCGTCGCGCGCAGCGCGTCCCACGAGCGGGCCGCCTCGGCGGCGCGCTGCGGCTTCAGCCCGGCGTCGGCGAAGGCCGCTCTCGGGTCGCGGTCGATCGCGCTCAGGACGTCGGGGCCGTACAGCTCGATCAACGTCGCGGCGCGTCTCGGTCCGACGTGGCGGACTCTGCGCAGGTAGGCGTCGATCGCGGCGTCGTCGTCGGGGACGGCGGGGTGCGCCTCGCGCACTCTCACCTGCGGGCCGTAGCGATGGTCGA
Source organism: Actinomycetes bacterium (assembly GCA_023405705.1). The sequence goes on along the minus strand of JAEXXR010000018.1, from coordinate 4,734 downwards.
TCGTCCACGTGCCGGTGACCGTGGCGCGCTCGTTCAGCTCGAGGTGGACGAGCGGCCCGACGAGCACGACGCGCTCGCCGTCCCACTCGCCGTCGAGCACCGCGAAGCCGCTCTCCTCGTTGGCGAAGCGCTGCCCGCGGACGACGACCTCGCCGGCGAACTCCTCGCCCTCGGAGGGCGGCCAGCTGACGGGGGCGCGCGGCATCTGCGCTCAGCGTAATGGCTCCTCCCGTCACGGCGGACGCGCCGGCTGCGCGCACGGCCCGCGCCGCGGCTGGGATGATGGCGGGGTGAGGGCAGATACGGAGCGGACCTGGGGAGGGCAGACGCTCGAGGACCGGCGCGCCGCGCGCCGCGCCAGGCTGCTCGACGCCGGCTTCGACCTGCTCGGGACCGGCGGCGCCGCTCAGCTGACCGTGCGCGGCGTCTGCCGCGCGGCGAGACTGACGGAGCGCTACTTCTACGAGAGCTTCGCCGACCGCGACGCGCTGCTCGTCGCGATCCACGGCCGCGCGGCGGACGAGGTGCGCGAGGCGCTCGCCGCGGCGGTCGCCGCCGCCCCGCCGGATCCGGTCGCGATCGCGACGGCGGCGGTCGAGGCGTTCGTCGACCTGCTGCAGGACGACCCGCGCCGCGGCCGCGTGCTGCTGACCGAGGTCTTCGCCGACTCGCTGCTGACGAGAATGGGCGTCGACCTGATCCCCAGCTTCGCCGCGCTGCTGGTCGAGCAGATCCGCGCGATCTACGGCGACGGCGGCGAGGGCCCGGACGCCGTCGACGCCGAGCTGACCTCGGTCGCGCTCGTCGGCGCGCTCGCGCACCTCTTCGTCGGCTGGCTCGACGGCACCCTGGCGGTCTCCCGCGACCGCCTCGTCGCCCACGTCGTCGCGCTGATCCTCTCCGCCGCCCCGGTCAGCTCGCGCGAGCGCTGAGCGCGCCTCGGCGTTTGCAGCGCCCTCGCACCGCCACGTTCCCGTTTGACATCACCCGTTGTCACTCCCTACTCTGACAACGCACGATGTCAATCTCTCCGCCAGCATCCACCGCCACTCGGGGGACGCGCGCAGGGGAGCGGGCCGGCGGGGGCGACCGGCCCGCTCCCCTCGGTCCCGGCTCGCGCACCTGGCAGTGCTTCGGCGACCTGCGCGGGTTGCTGCTGATCGGCCGCGCCGGGATCCTGCAGAACATGCACCCGGCGATCGGCGCCGGCGTCGAGCAGCACTCCGACTACTTCGCCAACCCCTGGAACCGCCTGCTGCGCTCCGCGACGCCGATCCTCGGCGTCGTCTACGACGGCCCGCGCTCGCCGGGCACCGGCGCGACGGTGCGCGACTACCACCGCGACATCAAGGGCGTTGACCAGCACGGCGACCGCTACCACGCGCTCACCCCGGAGATCTACTACTGGGCCCACGCGACCTTCTTCGAGTCGCAGATCGTCATGCGCGAGCGCTTCGGCAGACCGCTGAGCGAGGCCGAGAAGGAGCAGCTCTACGCCGAGTCGGTGCAGTGGTACGCGCAGTACGGCGTCTCGATGCGGCCGGTCCCGCCCGACTGGGCCGCCTTCCAGCAGTACTGGGACAGAACGGTCGAGGAGGTGCTCGTCGCGACCGAGCCGGTCCGCTGGTCGCTCGAGCCGGCCCGCCGCCGCGACGTCGCGCGACCGTACGACTGGATCCCGCAGCCGCTCTGGCGGCTGGCGCGCCCGGTCGTGATGGGCGGCTCGATGTGGCTCGCCGCCGGGCTGATGCCGCCGGTCGCGCGCGAGCGGCTCGGCCTCACCTGGAGCGAGCGCGACGAGCGCCGGCTGCGGCTGCTGAGCCGGGTGGTCAGAACGATCTGGCCGCTGACGCCCCACCGCCTGCGCTGGTTCCCGCGCGCCCGCAGAGGCTGGGACCGCGTCGCGCGCGAGCGCCGCGCGGCGTCCTGACCGCCGCCGCTCGCCGCGTCGGCTCACGCGGCCGCGCGACGTCCGCGCGCCGAGGGCCCCGGCATGACCCCGCTAGGGTTGGTTGCGTACGCAACCACCCCGGAGGGTCGTGCCGATGACGTCCGCGAGCACAGCGCAGTTCCCGAGAGAGTCCGACGACGACGGCGCCTTCGTGCGCCAGGAGAGCCGCTTCCGCGACTGGGTCAGCGCCGACGGCTCGACCGCCTTCCCGGCCGCCGCCGGCCGCTACCACCTGTACGTCTCGCTCGCCTGCCCCTGGGCGTCGCGCACGGTGATCGTGCGCAGGCTGAAGCGGCTGGAGGAGGCGATCGGCCTGACCGTCGTCGACCCGATCCGTGACGAGCGCGGCTGGCGCTTCCTGCCCGAGGAGCCCGACCCCGTCAACGGCTTCGCCTACGTCGCGGAGGCGTATGCCGCGAGCGATCCGTCGTTCGACGGCCGCGTGACGGTCCCCGTGCTGTGGGACAAGGAGAGCGGCCACATCGTCAACAACGAGAGCGCCGAGATCGTCCGCATGCTCAACAGCGCCTTCGACGCGTGGGGCGATCCGTCGGTCGACCTCTACCCCGAGCCGCTGCGCGGCGAGATCGACGCGATCAACGAGCGCGTCTACGAGACGGTCAACAACGGCGTCTACCGCGCCGGCTTCGCGACGACGCAGCGCGCCTACGAGGCGGCGTTCGACGAGCTGTTCGCCTCGCTCGACTGGCTCGACGAGCGGCTCGCGAGCCGGCGCTTCCTGCTCGGCTCCGAGATCACCGAGGCCGACTGGCGCCTGTTCGTGACGCTCGTGCGCTTCGACGCCGTCTACGTCGGCCACTTCAAGTGCAACCTGCGCCGGATCGACGACTACCCGAACCTCTCCGGCTACCTGCGCGACCTCTACCAGCAGCCCGGCATCGCCGAGACGGTGAGCTTCGACCACATCAAGCGTCACTACTACGTGACGCACCCGCAGCTGAACCCGACGCGGATCGTCCCGAAGGGCCCGGCGCTCGACCTCGGCTCGCCGCACGGCCGCGAGCTGCTGATCGCGTCAGAGAGCTGACAGTCCGGGCAAAAAAGGGGCCGGCCGCGCCAGGGGGAGCGCGACCGGCCGGGGAGCCACGCGGGGCGGCGTGGCCCGTGACGACCTCGGGGGAGAAGCCGCCACGCTTGGAAAACTCCTCACATGTGACCTTTTCCGATCACGGTGAGGGTTACAGTGTGGCGCTTTCTGACGACGTTCGCATTCCGACAGTGAAGGCTCTTTCACCAATGCACAGACGTCGAGCAACTCGCGCCCGATCGCACGCCGATACGGGGCGAGCGCAGATGCGCCAGCCCCGTCGCGGACCTGCTCAGGCGACGGTCGCGGAGGCGACCGCGTCGAGCGCGGCGCCGATGCCGTCGGCGAGGAAGGTCAGCTCCTCGCGGCTGATGTTGAGCGGCGGCGAGACGGCGACGCCCTGGCCGAGCGCGCGCACGAGCACGCCGCGCTCGCGGGCGGCGGCGAAGACGGCGCCGGGCGCGCCGGCGCCGAGCGCCTCGGAGGTGAACTCGATCGCCGCCAGCAGGCCGACGCCGCCGCGGACCTCTCTCACGAGCGGGTTGGCGGCGAACGGCTGCAGCGCCTCCAGCAGCACCGACTCCAGCTCCAGCGCGCGTCTGTAGAGGTCGTCCTGCGCGAGCAGGTCGATGTTGGCGATGCCGGCGACGCAGCAGGTCGCGTGCGCGGAGTAGGTCGCGCCGTGGCGCAGCATGTTGCCCGGCTCGTCCCAGAACGGCTCGGTCACGCGCGGACCGGCGACGACGCCGCCGAGCGGGAGGTAGCCGCTCGTGACGCCCTTCGCGAAGGTGATCATGTCCGGCTGCAGGCCGAAGCGGCCGGAGGCGAACCAGTCGCCGACGCGGCCGAAGGCGCAGATGACCTCGTCGGCGACGAACAGGATCCCGTGCTCCTCGCAGATCGCCTGGACGCCCTCGAGGTAGCCCTCCGGCGGCGGCAGCACGCCGCCGGCGCCGATCACCGGCTCGGCGAACACGGCCGCGACGCGGTCGGCCCCGACGCGCAGGACCTCCTCCTCCAGCGCGCTCAGCGAGTCCCACTGGACCTGCGAGGTCTGCGGCATCAGGGGGCCGAAGCCGGCGCGGTTGGCCTCGATGCCGCCGATGCTCGTGCCGTAGCCGTTGGTGCCGTGGTAGCCGCCGGTGCGGCCGATGATGTGGACGCGCTCGGGCTTGCCCTTCGCATGCCAGTAGCGGCGCGCGATCTTCGCCGCGGAGTCGAGCGCCTCGCCGCCGCCGGTGGTGAAGAAGACGCGCGCGTCGTCGATCGGCGACAGCTCGGCGATGCGGGCGGCCAGCTCGCGCGCCGGCTCCGTCGTGAAGTCGCCGAAGGCGGAGTAGGCCTCCAGCTTGCCGAGCTGCTCCTGCACGGCGGCGGCGATCTCTTTCCGGCCGTGGCCGACGTTCGCGTACCAGAGGCTGGCCGTGCCGTCGAGGTAGCGGCGGTCCTGGTCGTCGTAGACCCAGACGCCCTCGCCGCGGGTCAGGATCAGCTCGCTGCTGCGCACAGCGGCCATGTCGGAGAAGGGATGCCACAGCCGCGTATCCGCGACCGCCGCACCGGAGCGATCGGTGGTCATGCCGACGACTGTCCCAGCGCGGCCGCGGCGCCACAAGACGCCGGGGGTCCAACGTCGCCGGCGCGCCTTGTGCGAGATGGCAGGGGTGGCGGCGACGGGCGCGGAGCCGCTCCGCGAGGCACCGGAAGGCGGTCGGGCGGCGGCGCGCCCGTCAGG
>JAEXXR010000001.1 GCA_023405705.1 Actinomycetes bacterium | reverse complement strand
AGCCGGCCCGGGCCGGCGATCGTCGCCGTCGGCTGGTCGACGTCGTCACGCGGCCACGCGTCGAAGGCGACCAGCGCCGACGCGATCACGAAGATGCAGGCGGCTGCCGCCAGCAGCGCCCCGGTCGTCCCCAGACCAGCGATGTACGCACGATTCACCCGCATCGTCCCTCCCTGACGTCGACGGCGTGAAGCACCAGATTAGGGAGACGGTCGCCGACCTGACAACTTCTTTCGTGCAATCAGGACATTTCGCGAGCTTTTGAACGGGATTCCGGCACGACGGCGCTCGCGCGGCGGACGCCCGTTCGAGCCGGCCGGCGGTCGGGCATCCGGGGGCGACGCGACCGAGCAGGCGGTCGCGCGGTGGCGGCTCGGTGGACGCGGGCCGCTCAGGCGGTCGCGGGGCGGCGACCGCCGCGAGCTCTTCTTCTCGGCTCCGGCTCCGGGTCGGGCTTGCGCAGCTGCCCGCCGTTGCGGGCGCGCATCACCAGCAGCCAGACGATGCCGAACAGGAACATCACGAGGCTCTCGACCTGGGCCGCCGTCATGAAGCCGACGACCGAGTCGTTGAGGCGCGCGAACTCGACGAGGAACCGCTCGAGGCCGGCGCCGATCAGGTAGAAGCCGAACAGGACGCCGGGGCGGAATCTGTCGCGCAGGTTCCACAGCACGAACGCCAGCAGGCCCATCGACAGCGTCTCGTAGAGCGGCGTCGGCTGGACCGTCACCCCCGGGTCGGTCGGCACCGCGCCGTCGGGGAAGCCCATCGCCCACGGCAGGCTCGACACCTGGCCGTAGTCGCCGTCGCCGGAGATCTGGCAGCCGATGCGGCCGATCGCGTAGCCGAGCGGCAGGCCTATCGCGGCCATGTCGACGAGCTGCAGCGACAGGAATCTGCGCCACTTCGCCCAGATCAGCACCGCGATCACGCCGCCGATCAGACCGCCGTACCAGATCAGGCCGGCGCCGCTGAGCAGGTTGCCGAAGACGTCGTCCTTGACCTCGTCCCAGTTCTGCAGCAGGAAGTAGCCGCGCGCGCCGACGAGACCGCCGATCAGCGCGACGAAGAGGATCTCGTAAGCCCAGTCGACCGGCTTGCCGATCTCCTTCAGGCGCCGCGCGACGACGGCCGCCCAGCAGAGGAAGTTGAGCGCGAAGAAGATCCCGAAGGTCTGCAGCTCCACGCCGCCGAGGTCGATCGATCTGAGCACGCGTGGAGCGTATCGCGCAGCTGCCGCGGCCCGGCCGCCGCCACCGGGCGGCGCGGCGGCCGGCCCCGCTCAGCCGAGGTAGTTGAGCGGCTGGACGGCGCTGCCGTTGACGCGCACCTCGAAGTGGAGGTGGGCGCCGAAGGAGAAGCCGGTGTTGCCGACCGCGCCGATCACCTGGCCCTGCGAGACGCTCTGGCCGGTGCTGACGCCGATCGACGACTGGTGGGCGTAGCAGGTGGAGATGCCGCCGCCGTGGTCGATGCAGGTGAAGTTGCCGTAGCCGCCGTTGTAGCCGGCCATGATCACCGTGCCGCTGCCGCCGGCGCGGATCGGGGTGCCGTTGGCAGCGCCGATGTCGAGGCCCTGGTGGAATCTCGTGACCGGCGAGGTGCGCCAGCCGAAGGAGCTGGTGATCGGGCCGTTGACCGGCCAGATGAAGCGGCCGCCGCCTCTGACCGGGCCGGGCGCGGTCGCCGTCGACGTCGGGTTCTGCGCGGCGCGGATGCGCGCCTCGATTCTCGCCTGCTGCTTCTCGAGCGCGTCGATGTCCTCGTGCAGGTGGCTGGCGGTCGTGCGCACTCTGCTCAGCAGCGCGCGGCGGCCGGCGCGGACGCGGTCGACGGCGTCGCGCTGGTCCTCGACGGCGATGCGGGCGCGCGCGACCTCGTTGCGGCGGCGGTAAATCTCGTCGGTGATCGCCTGCTGTCTTCTCTCCAGGTCGGCGAGCCTGCGCGTCGTCGTCGCCGCCTCCTCCTTGGCCGATCTGACCGAGGTGATGATGCGGGCGTCCTGCTCGCCGATGCGCTGGAGGTAGGCGCCGTTCTCCAGCAGCTCCGCGAAGCCGTCGGAGTCGAGCACGACGCTGACGATGTCGGGCTCGTCGGACTTGTACAGCTCGACGAGGCGGGCGGCGAGCGTCTCGCGCGCGTCTCTGAGGCGCACTCTCAGTCTCGCCAGCCTCGCGCGCACGATCCGCAGCTCGTCCTGCGTTCTCAGCAGCTCGCCGCGCTTCTCGTCGAGGTCGATCTGGATCGCGTCCTGTCTGTCCTGCAGCTGGTCGACTCTGCCCTGCAGCGCGTCGATTCTGCGCGTGTAGGCGGTGATGTCGGAGGTGAGCACCTGCGCTCTGCCTCTGACCTTGTCCAGCTGGTTCTGCTTGTCGTCGATCCGGCCCTGGATCCGGTCGACGTCGTCCTGCGGGTCGGCGCTCGAGACGAGCGGCAGCGACACCCACACGACGAGCGGGAGGAGCAGGCAGGCGAGGAGAAGGCGAAGCCGCATGGCGACGGGCGACTCTAGAGACCGCAAACGCTGAGGGTCAACCTCAGGTTCACAGTTATGGAGCGCGCGTCCGGGCGGAACGCGGCAGGGGCGGTGGCGAAAGCGGTGCGGGTCATGTTCATGGTGCTGCGGTGCCTGCGGGGTTAGCTGTCGGGCTCGCGCGATGCGCTACGCGGTCAACAGACCGCGATTCGCCCCGGGTTGATTCGGTGTGGGTCCCCCGCTCCCCTGCTCTCAGCAGGGGATTCGGCACCGCCGAGGGTAGCAGCGGCATGTCGCCGCTGCGACATTGGTCCAGAAGTTGCAGGAATCCGCCCCGCCCTTGACCGGTCCGCAGGTGGCACCTGTAACCTCGCCTCCGATCGCCATGGGACCGCACCGCGACGACAGCCACGCCCGGCCCGGCAGCACGCTCGGACGCGACGTCGCCGCCCGCGTCGAGGCGATCGTCGACGCGGCCGAGCGCGAGGCCCGTGCGGCCGAGCGCGCGATCGAGGAGCGCCGCCGCAGCGCCGAGGAGGAGGTCGACCGCTACCTCGCCGCCGCGCGCCTGCGCGTCGACGC
>JAEXXR010000588.1 GCA_023405705.1 Actinomycetes bacterium | reverse complement strand
CCGCGCAGCAGGGCGCGGCGTGAGATCCGTCGCTGGTCGCCCATCAGCCGCCCACCACGCCGATGTGGTCGTGGAAGACCGGCAGCGTGCCGCCGGCCTCGTTCACCAGCACCGTCCACAGCTCGTCGAGCTTCTCTCTCGCGCCGGGCGCCGTGGCGGCGACGTCTCTCGTGTTGCCGGGGTCGGCGACGAGGTCGTACAGCTCTCTTCTGGAGCCGTCCGGGGTCGCGATCATCAGCCACTCGTAGTCGCCGCAGATCCACGTCTCCTGGTAGCAGGAGGTGTAGTACGGGCGCGGCGGCGGCTCGCGGCCGTCGAACAGGACGCTGAGGTCCTCGCCGTTCATCGCGCCGGGCGCGCGGACACCCTGGAAGGAGAGGATCGTGCGCGCGACGTCGTGCGTGGAGGCGAAGTATCTGCTCGTCTTGCCGGCCATCCGTCCCGTGGGGTCGTGGATCATGTACGGGATGTGGTGGATCTCGCGGTAGGGGCGCGGGGTCGACTTGCCGATGATCCCGTGCTCGCCGAGCGTCAGGCCGTGGTCGGCGACGAGGTAGACGACCGTGTTGTCGGAGAGGCCGAGGTCGTCGAGCTTGTTCAGCAGCTTGCCGAGCCAGACGTCGACGAAGGTCAGCTCGGCGGCGTACAGCTCGCGGATCAGCTGCAGCGTCTCGGGGTCGATGCCGACCTTCTCGAGTCTCGAGGCCGGCGTCAGGAACGGCTGGATCGGCAGGACGCCTCTGTCGCGCTGGATCCCCTTCGGCTGGCCCTCGATCTCGCGCACGTAGACCGGCGGCGCGTCGAACGGCTCGTGCGGGTCGAACGAGTCGACGCCGAGGAAGAACGGCTGTCTGTCCTTGAGGTCGTCGAGCGCGTCCATGCCGCCGCGCATGACGCGCGCGGCCGAGTAGTTGCGCTCGCCGACGCGGTACATCGAGTTCCAGCCGACGTAGTCCTGCAGGCGGCGGACCTCGACGGTGTCCGACAGCGCCGGCATCAGGTACTTCTCGATCGCGCTGCGCGGCGCCGGCCGTCTGAACGGCGAGTTGAAGGCGCGGTAGGCGCCCTGCGAGAAGTCGGGGCGCCCGATGTCGAGCGTGCGGCGGAAGTCGAGGTAGCGCGGGCCGACGATGAACGGGTTGTCGGTCACGTACGCGGTCGCGACCCCGGCCTGCCCGAGCACCTCGGTGATCAGCTGCTGGTGCGGCAGCGGGCGGGTCCAGCCGACCTCGGCCGGCATCGGCGGCGACAGCACCCAGTCGCGGTTGGGGAACGAGCGCATGCCGGTGAGCAGCGTGCGGCGGACGAGGCCGGTCGGCATCGCCTCGGGGATCGCCAGCTCGAACTTGAGCGAGCGTCTCGCCAGCGCGTCGATGTTTCTCGTTCTCGCCAGCGCGTCCGGGTTGTACGCGCCGATGTAGTCGGCCCGGGTCGAGTCGAGCACGACCAGGATGACGTTCGGGGCGTCCGAGGAGACCGCGCCGGTCGGTTCGTACTCGTCGCCGCAGGCCGACAGGCCGACCGCGGCCGCCCCGGCAGCGCCCACCTTGAGCGCGCCGCGACGCGTGAATCGTCGTGTCGCCACGACTACCGCCTCACCGCTGCGGCGCACGCCGCCGTTCTACCGCGCAAATTTCGCTCCAGCTCGGGGGACTTCCGGATGCTCCGGCACTGCCAACACGACGAGCGCAACCAAGTTGCGCTCGCGCGTGTCCACATAAATCTTTGCCGATCGTCCCGATGTTCGCCGAACCGGCTGAGATCTGCGTAAGAGACAACCCGCGCGCACCGTGCGTTTGCCCCCTCCCCGCGGGGATTTACCCCCAAACGGTCATGGCATCTGCGCGCTTCTCCCGACCTCGGTCTGTGCGCTTCTCGCGACGCCGTTCTCGGTCCACGCCACCTCGCGGCCGTCGGCGGAGAGCCTGACGTCGGCGATCGGTCTCGAACCCTCGCCCGGGGCGCTGGCGCTGGCGATCAGCGTCGCCTTCCTCGCGCCCGGCCGGGCAACGTACAGGCGCCGTCTCTCAGTGACGACGACGGTCCCCGGCACGGGCACCTCGCGGTAGGTCTCGCCGTCGAGCGACGCGATCGTGCCATCGGAGGCGAGGGCCTGCGCGGAGCCGGGGCCGGCCGACTGGCGGGCGACCGCCCACTCGCCGATCCGCGCGCGGTCGGCCACCATCCCTCTCCACTCGCCCCTGGGCGTGACGACGCGCGACGACCAGGCGAGCCAGTCTCCGCTGATCAGCAGCCCGCGAGCCGCGAGGTCGCGGTCGACCTCGCCGTCGGAGATCGTCTCGCTCAGCAGCGGCAGGTAGCGCCCCCGCGGGCTCAGGCAGACGCGGTGGGCGACGAACGTTCCCGCACGGACGGAAGTCTCCGATCGGGCGATCTGCAAACGGCCGTCCCGACGCACGACCTGCTCGCCCGCTGCCAGGCGACAGCCGCGCACCGCTCCACGGACACCGCGCATCGCCGCCGACGGCAACTCCAGCTCACCGGCGGCGGGAGCGCCGACGAGCGCGCACCATGTCGCGCGGGAGGCGACGTCGCGCGGCAGCGTCGTGCGCAGCGCCTGCGTGAACGGCCCGACGACGACCTCGCGACCTGCGGACACGACGAACGCGCCCCTCCCCTGCGGCGCGGTGACGAGCGCCTCGCCGCAGCGAACGGCCAACCGGCGCCGGTTCGCGGCGCCCCACGCGCCGAGCCTGACCGTCAGCCCGCGCCCCTCCAGCCGCCAGGTCGTCCCGTCAGCGCTTCTGCCGACGGCGACCGCGACCTTCGCCGGCTTCGGCGTCGGCTTCGCCTTCGGCGCGGCGGTGGCGACCGGTGCCGCCACCGCCGCCGCGGCGAGCCCCAGCAGCATCCCGGCCGTCGCCGCGATGGTCCGTCCCTGTCCCATGACCTTGTCCATGCTCGCCAGAACGTGGCGCGACGGCGCGGGGTTGCGCTTAAGGCTCCGCTGCTTCAATGCGTCGATCTCCCGGATCACGCTCCTTGGCGCAGCGCGCGCCTTCATCCTGCTGGTCGCGCTCGGCACCGTCGTCTCGATGGTCGTCATGTGGCCGACCGGCGTCGCCGACAAGTTCAGCGAGGTCGTGCAGCCGAGCGACCGCGCGACCGTCACCGGCATCGACGACAGACCGTGCGGCGCGACCGTCAGCGACCGCTGCGTGCGCGTGCTGATCCACGTCGACAGCGGCGACGACGCCGGCAGCAGAGGCGTGATCCAGTGGAACGCCAACGGCGTCGACCCGCCGGTCCACATCGGCGACAAGCTGCGCGTCGCACAGGCGCAGGAGATCCCCGGCTACGAGGAGTACGGCCAGAGCACCTACGACCTCGTCGACTTCCAGCGCGGGCCGGCGCTGGTCGTCCTGTTCGCGCTGTTCGCCGTGATGGTGCTGGTGCTGTCGCGGCTGCGCGGCCTGCTGTCGCTCGTCGGCCTCGGCGTCAGCCTGCTGATCGTCCTGCTCTACATCATCCCGGCGATCCTCGACGGCAAGCCGCCGGTCGCGGTCGCGATCTCCGGCTCGCTGGCGATCGGGATGGCGGCGATCGCGCTCGCTCACGGCCGCGGGCCGAAGGCGCTCGCGGCGATGCTCGGGACCGTCTCCAGCCTGCTGCTGACCGCCGCGCTGGCGGTGATCTTCACGCAGGCGACGCGGCTGACCGGCCTCGCCGGCGAGGAGACGTTCGCGCTGCGGCTCGCCGACCCGACCGTCTCGCTGCAGGGCCTGCTGATCGCCGGCATGATCATCGGCGCGCTCGGCGTGCTCGACGACGTCACGGTCAGCCAGTCCTCGACCGTCTTCGCGCTGCGCGCCGCCAACCCGGCGATGGGCTTCCGCCAGCTGTTCACGGGCGCGATGGACGTCGGCCGCGACCACGTCGCCGCGACCGTCAACACGCTCGTGCTCGCCTATGCCGGCTCGTCGCTGCCGGTGCTGCTGATCTTCGCCTCCGGCGCGCTCGGCGCCGGCGAGGCGCTCAACCTCGAGCTCGTCTCCGAGCAGGTCGTCGCGACGCTCGTCGGCTCGATCGGCCTGATCGCCGCCGTCCCCTTCACGACGTCGCTGGCGGCGTGGCTGGCGCTGCACACCCCGCGCGCCGAGATCGAGCACGAGGCCGCCCACGGCCACGCGCACGTCCACTGAGCGGCCCGCCCCGGACCGCCTGCGCGGGCGCGCGGCGGCCCGCGCCGCTCACGCCCGCACGATCACCGGCGTCCCCAGCGGGACGGTCCGCGCCAGCCGCGTGACGACGGCGTTGGCGACGCGCACGCAGCCGTGCGAGACGTCGCGGCCGAGCACCGCCGGCCGGTTCGTGCCGTGGATCCCGACCTGGCCGTCGCCGCCCGCGAAGCTGGTGTAGACCGGCGAGTAGGCCGACAGCCCGAGCGCGAACGGGCCGTAGAAGCCGCGCGGGTCGGGCGGCCGCAGCAGGTCGGTGACGAAGTAGCGGCCGCGCGGCGTCGGCGAGACCGCTCTGCCGACCGCGATCGGCGCGCGCAGCACGACGCGGTCGCGCTCGTAGAGGACGAGCCGGTGCGCACTGCGGCGGATCTCGATCCGGTACGCGGTGCGCGCG
>JAEXXR010000571.1 GCA_023405705.1 Actinomycetes bacterium | reverse complement strand
GAACAGCCCGAGCGCGAGATCGCGACCGGCCGGCTTGCCGCTGCCGGCCGCCTCGATGTCGAGGCAGTCGTCGAGCAGCTGGAAGGCGACGCCCAGCTCGGCGCCGAACAGCGCGACGGCGCCGCCGACGTTGCGCGGACAGCCGCCCTGTATCGCGCCCAGCTGGCAGCTGAGCCGGAACAGCGGCGCCGTCTTGCCCTCGACGACCGCGAGGTAGTCGGGCTCGTTCAGCTTCACGTCGAAGGCGCGCTCGACGTCGAGCATCTCGCCGCGCGACAGGTCCGCGACCGCGCGCGCGGTGACGGCGTTGACGGTCGAGCCCAGCTCGGCCGCCTCCAGGCCCGCCAGCGCGAAGCAGGCGACGCCGCCCAGCAGCGCCGGCTCGACGCCGTGGGCGACGTGGGCCGCCGGCGCGAAGCGGCGCGTGTCGGCCTGGTCGACGACGTCGTCGTGCAGCAGCGACGCGACCTGCAGCAGCTCGACCACCGCGCCGGCGCGCACGACGGCGCGCCAGTCGCGCGGCTCGCCGAGCGACGCGCAGATCGCGACCAGCCGCGAGCGCAGCTGCTTGCCGGGACGGTCGACGAGACCGGAGACGACCGCCTCCAGCTCCGGCCCCAGGCTCCGGGTCGAGGAGCGGAGCTGCGCCGTGACCTGCTGCGCGAAGGCGGCGAGGTCGACCTCGGTCGACCCCGCCTCCCGCGCCCTCGTCTCAGTCAAGGGCGTCCATCGTTCTCGCCTCGCCCCACAGCTCGAGCGAACCCATCGAGGTCGCCGCGCCGCGGATCGAGTTGAGGCAGTACGCGGTGTTCATGTAGGCGATCACCTGCGTGCGGTTCATCCCCTGCATCGCCTGGTGCTGGTTGGCGAGGTCGTAGGCGATTCTGCTCTCTCTCGCCGTCAGCACGCCCGACTGCCCGAGCGCGGTGCAGAGGCTCTGGTACGCCTCGCCGTCGGCCTGCGTGATGACGCGCGTCGAGCTGGGGTTCGCCATCACGTCGGAGATCACCGGCTGGTACTCGTCGTACAGCGACTGCATGTACGCTCTGTATTCCGGTCTCTGCTCGGGCTCGAGCCGGTTCTCGACCAGCTGCGTGTTGAGGTACGTGAGCGTGATGAGGAAGCGACCGGTGTCGCTGTGCGACATGAATCTGTCGCGCACGTCGTCCGACAGCGCCTCGTCGTCGGTTATCGGGACGTCGTAGGCGTACTGTATGGCGGTGAGCACCTCGCACGGGTCGAACTCGCCTCTGATCAGCGCGGAGATGTTGTCGCGCGAGTCGAGCTCGTCGCCGTCGAGCACGTCGCCCTGCGCGCCTCTGTCGCGTCTTATGACCATCGAGCCCGAGTCGCCGAACCAGCCGAGCCACTGGGTCCATATGAGGTCGGTGTATCTGACGATGCCCTGCCCGGGGACGTCGACGTTGACCGTCTGCCCCGTGCCCAGCACGCGGCCGACCGTCTTGCCGGTCGTGCGCCCGACCTTCTCGAGCTTCGAGTAGAGCGCCGGGGCCGTCGTCTCGACGTTCGCGCCGGGGACCGTGTCCGGCATGAGCGTCGCGTCGAGCTGCGCGAGCGTCGTCGACATCCGCGTCAGCCAGACGTTGCCGAAGCCGTCGCCCGCGACGATCATGCCGGTCGCCGGGCGGTTGGCCGTCGGCGCGCCCAGCTCGACGCCGCCGTAGGTGCTCAGCGTTCTGACGCCGGTGTTGAGCTGCGCCATCGCGGCGTCGACCGCGGTCGCGCCGCCGACGATCGGCACGAAGCGCTTCAGCGTCGCGACTCTGTAGTTGGACGAGTCGTCGAGCGAGGCCGGCTGGTAGACCGGGTCTCTGCTCGGCGCCGCGTTGTTGTCGGCGAGCACGTGGTTGGCCGACAGGATGTTGATCGTCCCGTCGGTGTTGTCCTTGACGAAGGCGCCGAGCGTGCCGGCGTCCGGTCTCGCGTCGGAGGCGTTGGAGACGCCGCAGCCGAACTGCAGCGGCCGGAACATGTCCGGGATTCTCGGGACGGTGTCGTCGGCGCTCATCAGCACCGCCTGCGCCTGGATCACGTCCGTCGGACAGGCGGTGCCGCCGACGTCGATCGTCGCCGGGATCAGGCGGCGGCGGGAGATCAGCGACGGACGGCGCTTCTTCTTCACCATCACCGTCACGACCGGCTCGTCGGTCGCCTTCCCGCCGCGGCGGCGGAAGCCGACGCCGACGCCGGTGATGTTGTCGTCGTCGCCGAAGCGGTCGAGGAGACGCTGACCGGCCTGCATCAGCCGCTCGCGGACCCCCGTGTCCATCGCGCTCATCGGGTCGCCTCCACGGTCGGACGGTCGCCGTTTCTGCGCATGTTCGCCAGCGTGCCGAGCCAGATCCGCGCCGCGACCTCGGAGTCCGGGTCGACGTCGTCGACGAGCGTCGCGCCCGCGACGGCGACGAGCGCGTTGAGGTCGGCGACGGTGTTCTCGCCGCCAGAGGCGGCGAGCACGCTCAGCTGCGCGAGCAGCTGGTCGGTCGAGGCGCCGCCGAGCCGGCGGTCGAGCAGCGCCTGCGCCCCGCGCCGCGCCTGCTCGGCCCGTGCGGGCGAGGTGCGCGCC
>JAEXXR010000562.1 GCA_023405705.1 Actinomycetes bacterium | reverse complement strand
GCGGTGCCGTCCGCGGCCGACCCTGCATCCGCTGGACGACGACCGGCACGTTCACGGTCGTCGCCAGAGCCGGCCCGACCGCCGTCCAGTTCAACGGATGGGCCGCCCGCCGCCCGCTCCCCGCCGGCCGCCACCGGCTCGTGCTGCCGCCGGCCGGCGGCGGCAGAGCGGTGACGGTCGGCTTCACGATCCGGTAGCGGCGGGAGCGGCCGGCTCCGCGGCGCCCGCGACGGCCCACGGGCTGAGCCGCGCGACCTCCGCGAGCGCGGTCTCGGGATCGAGCCGGTGGAGCGTGTTGCCGGCGCGCCCCGTGACGGTCGTCGCCGTGAAGAGCGCGTTCAGCACCGCCTCCTCGGTCGCCTCGGCGACGGCTGAGAAGAGGCCGTCGAGCAGCGTTCCCGCACGCCAATCCTGGCCTTCCGGGATCAGCGCGACCTGCCGCAGCGCGTCGCTCTCGCGCGGGACGAGCTGTGCCGTCGAGAAGGCGAGCGCGATCTCGCCCGAGCCGTCGTGCGCGACCGAGCCGGTGCGCGCGAGGCCGGCGTCGCTGCGCCGGGCGAGCCGTCTCAGCTGCAACGGGTGCAGCGGCGCGTCGGTCGCGACGACGACCACGCACGACCCCTCCCCGTGGCGGCGCGCAGCGGCCTCGGCGCGCGGGCCGGCGAGCGCACGGCCGATCGGCGCCCCGAGGATCGTCAGCTGGCGCGCAAGCCCGAAGTTCGTGTTGACGAGCACGCCGACCGTGTACGAGCGGCCGTCCGCGTCCGCGACGACCCGCGAGGAGGTGCCGATCCCGCCCTTCCACTCGAACAGCTGCATGCCGGTCCCGGCCCCGACGCTGCCCTCCGCGACCGGGCCGGCGGCCGCGCCGTCGATGGCGGCGCGGACGTCGGCCGTCGTCAGCGCGACCCTGCGGTTGTCGTTGAGGAAGCCGTCGTCGCACTCGGCGACGACCGGCATCGGCACGTCGGCGATCCCGGCCGTCGCGTCGGCCGCGACGAGGTGCTCGACGACCGCGGCGTAGCCGACCCCGACGCCGACGGTGTCGGTGATCACGATCGGCGAGCCGATCAGCCCCCACTCGTCGACGACGAGGCTGCTCGTCAGCTGCCCGTAGCCGTTGAACGGCGAGACGCCGGCGTAGACGCGGTCGCGGAAGAGGTTGCCGGCGTGCGGGAGGATCGCGGTCACGCCGGTGCGGACGTCGTCGCCGCGTACGAGCGTCGTGTGGCCGACCCGCACCCCGCGCACGTCGGTGATCGCGTTGGCGGGACCGGTCGGCAGCTCGCCGACGACCAGGCTCAGCTCACGCGCGCGCATCGGCGCCGCCTCCGATCCGCAGCTCGACGTCGCGGGGGCTGCCGTCGCCGCCGTTGGTCGGGTAGAGGTCGTCCGGGCAGGCGGAGCAGACCAGCAGCAGGTCCGCCAGCGCCCGCACGACGACGGCGTCGCCGCGCGCCGAGTGCGGCCGCTCGAAGGTCAGCGCGCCGTCCGCTGCGATCGGGACGCTCATGAAGAGGTTCCAGGCGGCCGGCACGTGCGCCGTGCGGCGGCCGGCGCCCGCGAGCGCCTCGTGCAGGTTCTGGGCGCAGCTGCGGTGGTCTGCGCCGGCCCCCATCCGCTCGAACATCGTCGCGCTGCACGGCGCGATCAACGTGTCGTGACGGCCCGGGGAGCTGTCGGCGACGAGCTCCAGCAGCGGCGTGTAGCGGCTGCCGACGAGCCGGTCGCCGACGGCGAAGTACGCGCTCTGGAGCACCTCGCGCGTGTGCTCCATCGACAGGTGCTCGTCGGAGCCGTCGGCGAAGGCCCACGTGTCGACGACCTGCGTCCCGTGCGTGTTGACGATCGCGACCTCCTCCCCGCGGGCGACGGGCACGGCGATTCCCTCGCCTGCCGGGACGACCCGGCGGCGGACGGCGGACTGCATCGAAGCTGCCTCCGGTGTCGTGTCGGTCAGTCCCGCAGCGCGGCCGCGCGGGTGCTGGTCAGGCTCGCGTAGCGCTCGGGGTCGCGTGCGCGGATCCGCAGCGCGACGAGCACGCCCGCGGCCATCGCGAGCGGCACCGGCAGCAGCAGGAGCAGGTTCACGAGGTCGCCGGCGCCGGTGAGGATCGAGAAGTTCTCGACGATCAGCACGACGACGATGCCGAGCGACAGCCCCGCGATCAGCGGCGCGATCACCCGCTGCACGACGTTCGCGTCCCCCGGCGTGCGCCGGAACCAGGCGAGCACCGCGAACGAGCAGAGCGACTGCAACGCGATCAGGCCGACGATCCCGGTCCCGTTGAGCCACAGGAAGGTCTGCTCGTAGGGGGCGGCGCCGAACAGCGTGAAGAGGCCGACGACCAGCGCCATGATCGCGATCTGCGTGACGCTCGCGACGCCGGGAGCGCCGTTGCTCGCCCGCGCGCGGCCGAGCGCGGCCGGCAGCACGCCCTCGCGCCCGAGCACGAAGAAGTAGCGCGACGCGGCGTTGTGGTACGCGAGCGTCGAGGCGACGGTGCTCGTGACGATCAGGATGTGCATCGCGTCGCTGGCGCCGTTGCCGACCCATTCGCGCATCGCGATGAAGTACATGTCGGCCGGGTCGTCCGCTGCCACCCTGAGCGCCTCGGCCGAGCCGAACGCCATGATCACGACCCACACGATCAGCGCGTAGAAGAGGCCCATGAACGCGACCGCGAGGTAGGTCGCGCGCGGCACGCTGCGGTCCGGGTCGCGCGCCTCCTCGCGGTAGATGGCGGTCGACTCGAAGCCGAGGAAGGCGCCGAAGGAGAGCACGAACAGCGCGCCGACGCCCGCCCCGAAGACGTTGGAGGGTGAGAAGCCGGCGAAGCTGAGGCCGTTCGCGCCGCCGTCGAGGATCACCGGCACCGCCAGCACGACGAGCACGAGCACCTCGGCGATCAGCAGCACCGCGAGGACCTTCGCGCTGAGCGTGATGCGGTTGAAGCCGAGGTAGCCGATCGTCGCGAGGCCGAGCGCGGCCCAGAGCCACCACGGCAGGTCGATCCCGAAGACGTCGCGGAAGGTCGCCTCCGCGAAGACGCCGATGCCGGCGACGAAGCCGATCGCGATCGTGTTGTACGCGACGACCGCGACCAGCGCGGCGCCGACGCCGACCGGCCGTCCGAGGCCGTGGGTGATGTAGGCGTAGAAGGCGCCGGCGCGCGGGAGCCGCCGCGCCATCGCGGTGAAGCCGACGGCGAAGACGAGGAAGACGATGCCGGCGAGCAGGTAGCCGCCGGGCGCGCCGATGCCGCCGAACTGGATCGCCAGCGGCGAGACGCCGGACATGACCGACAACGGCGCGGCCGCCGCCACGACGAAGAACGCCAGGTCCCACATCCCCACCGACGCGGCCCGCAGGCGCGGTTCGCCGTCGGCAGGTGGTTCCGCCGGCTGCTGCGCCGACGGAGCGATCGTTCGGGTGCCGCTCATCTCCAGCTCTCCTGTTGCGTACGACGATACGGGGGCGCTGCGGTGCGTCAGATGCCGTCGCGGAACGCGATCTCGCCGTCGACGACGGTCATGTGGACGGGCAGGTCCGGCAGCTCGTCGGCCGGCAGCTCGACCGGGTCGTGCGCGAAGACGGTGAGGTCGCCGGCGCAGCCGGGCGCGATCCGCCCGCCGCGGGGGTCGCCGACCGCGCGCGCCGCCCACGTCGTGTAGCCCTCCAGCGCTTCGAGCGCGGTGAGCCGCTGCGCGGGCTCGAGCACGGTCGCGTCCGGCCTGCCGGGCTCGCGCCGCAGGCGCGCCCATGC
>JAEXXR010000548.1 GCA_023405705.1 Actinomycetes bacterium | reverse complement strand
CCCCCACGGGGCCCGGCCGGACGGAGCGGAGGGCTCCTAGCGGCGCGGGAGGGTCGCGCGGCCGTACGGGAGAAGGCGGACGGGGCCGATCAGCCCGTAGTTCTGGCGTCTGCCGCCGCCGAACACCGTCGGGTCGGTGACGCGCAGGCGGTTGAGCAGCGTCGTCGCGACCTCGACCTCGATCGTGTTGCGGCCGGGCTTCAGCCGGTCGCCGAGGTCGATCACCGTGTCGACCTGGTCGAGCGGGCCGAGCGACTTCCCGTTGACCTTGACGCGGAAGGTGTCGAACACCTCCCCCAGGTCGAGCTTCGCGCCCAGCTCGCCGCGCCACTCTCTCCCGAGCGTGATCGTCGTCGTGTAGCGGCCGATGCCGGAGACGTCCTCCAGGCCTGCGATCGCCGGCCATGCCGCCAGCGCCCCGATCGCCACTCTGCGGCGCGGTCTGATCGTCTCGTACGGCTTCGCGCCCGGCTGCCAGTCCTCGACCTCCAGCGACCACGACTCCAGCGCGAGCGGCGCCGGGACCGCGCCGATCGTGGCGCTCACGGTCCGGCCGCCGTCGAGCGTCGTCGCGTAGGTGCCGGCCGCGGCCGCGCGGATCTCCAGCTTCTTGTCCTCGAAGCGGATCTCGTCGGCCTCGGTCGCCGTCGCGTGCGTCGCGGAGCCGAGCAGCTCCTGCCACCAGCCGCGCCGCGCCAGCGCGACGATCGTCGTCTGGCCGGGCTTCAGGCGGACCCGCAGCGTGACACGGCCGCCGCTCTCGCTCCACTGCGCGACCGGGACGATCTCCCCGGTCCAGGCGTCGAGCAGGAACGGCGTCACGTCGGCGCGGCCGCTGCCGCTCGGCGTGAACGTCACGTCGTGGTCGACGAGCGTGCTCGCATGCGTGTTGACGAGGTACCAGAGGTCGGCGCCGGGCAGCACGCGATGGTCGTGCAGCAGCGACGATCTCGCGGCGTGCTCGACGTCGCGTCTGATCCCCAGCGCCGCGAGGCCGTCGGGGATGTTCGGGCGGTCGGCGACGTTGCGGACGCTCGGCTGGGCGAGCAGCTCATCGACGAGCGCCTTCAGCTGCGCGAGCTGGCCGCCCTGCGGCAGGCCGGGCGTGACCGGGCTGCTCCAGTTGCCGACGACGACGATCGGCAGCCCCGCCTTCGCGAACGACAGCAGCCGCTCCGCGGTGTCGAGCTGCAGCGCCGGCTCGCGGCCGGCGAAGGCGTCGCCCTCGAAGACCAGCACCTTGTAGTTGGCGCCGTCGGGTGCGAGGCGGCCGCCGCGGACGCGCATCAGCGGCAGGTGCAGCGTGCGCGGGCTGAGGAAGTTGTGCGTCCAGCCGATCGGCCCGCCGTCGCTGGTGAACCAGGCGGCGCCGAAGCCGGAGCCGGCGTAGCCCTTCTGGCGCAGGAAGGCCGCGTCGACCTGGTGGCGGCCGAGCTGCAGCACGTGCTGGACGCGGCCGAGGTAGGTCGCGATGTCGGGCACGTGGCCCCACGTCGGCTGGCGCGGCCCCCACGCCTCGCCGTAGCCGGCGCCGCCGTTGTAGGGGCTGAAGGCGGCGAAGCCGGGCCATCTGACGTTCGGCACGTCGCGGTAGGCGAAGCCGTGGAAGACGGCCTGGTTCATGCCGGCCGCGTACTGCGGCATCAGTCTCTTCAGCGTCACGTCCCAGGCGGTGCTGTAGGCGCCGCCGGCGAGGCCGCCGGCCTCGTTGGAGAGCACCAGTCTGCCGCCGGCGTCGCGGCCGCCCGCGAGCGAGCGGAAGTCGTCGAGGTTCTTGAAGCCGAGCGACTCGCCCTCGGGGACGTCGAGCAGCGCCGCCTTCGCGACCGCGTCGGTCTCCAGGCCGTACGGCTGCATCCGCAGGCCCATCCCGAAGCCGCGCGCCCACTTCTGCAGCTTCAGCAGGTGGTGGTCGATGTACAGCTGCGACAGCGTGTCGTTGTAGTCGGCGCGGACGCGGCCGTGGGTCGCGTCGTCGAAGTCGAAGACGTACTTCTCGTCCTGCTCGACGACCGCCGCCAGCACCGGCCACAGCTCATAGCCCTTGAAGGCCGCGAACTCCTCGGCCATCCGCGGCGTCCACAGCGTCGCGTCGGTCTCCATCTCGATCGAGTCCTCGAAGATGGTGCCGCCGCTCTCTCTGAGCAGGCGGCGGACCTCGCGCGTCAGCAGCGTCCGCTCGCAGAAGTCGATCATCGCCTGCGTGCCGGCCGCGCTGAAGTGGTCGATCACGTACGACTCAGGGACGGTGTGCGGTCCGCCCTCGGGCTGCTGGCCGGAGCCGCGCTCCCAGTAGGAGATCAGCACCCATTCCGTGCCGGTGCTCGGCGCGGTGAAGGCGATCCGGCCGTCTCTGACGGTGCCGGTGAGGTCGGTCAGCGTGGAGCGGACGATCCCGACCGGGCGTCTCGTCGTCACTCTGCCGGCCATGACCTGGGCGGCCTCGACGCGCAGCAGCCGCTTCTGCGTGACGCCGCCATGGGGCGCGACGACGGGCTCGGGGACGACGTCGTCGTAGGCGGCGCCGGCGGCGAGCGTGACGAGGCCGTGGGCGACCTCCTTGACGGCGGCGTCGCTGTCCGGGGTGATCGTCGGCGTGGAGGCCGGCCAGGAGGGGCCGAGCGTCATGTCGACGACCACGCCGCGCTTGCGCGCCTGGCGCAACGCGACCTCGACGGCGGCGACCCACTTCGGCGTCCCCCAGCCGCTGCCGGCCGGGTCGAGCGGGGTCTTGACCGAGTGGTGGACGTCGGCGATCTCGACGCCGCCGAAGCCGGCGTCGGCGATCTGGTCGATCTCGCGCGCGATCTCGGCCTGGTCGACGTAGCCGTGCGGCCACCACCAGCGGAACTTCGGCTGGACCTCGCGGGCGGGTGCGGCGAAGCGGCCGATGCCGGGGACGTTGCCGCCGCCCCCGTGCCCGTGGCCTCCGTGCCCGCCGTGACCGTGACCGTGGCCGCCGCCGCGGCCGTGCGCGGAGGCGGCCTCCGCCGACGCGAGCGCTCCTGCTCCTGCGACGGCGCCGAGCTGGAGCAGCCGTCGACGCGACAGCTCGCCGACGCTGGGCGTGCGGGGATCACTCATCCGTTCGTCTCTCCTCGTGACCGACCTCGCGGGGGCGTACCCCGACCCCGCGACCTGAACGTGGGCGACTCTATGAGCGCCCCTGATCAGAAGTCAACCATGCACGATCC
>JAEXXR010000528.1 GCA_023405705.1 Actinomycetes bacterium | reverse complement strand
CGCCGGGACCGCCGCCCTGGCCACCGCGCCCACGGCCGCCGCGACCACGCCCGTCGCGCTCACCGCGCCGGCCGCGATCCGGAGCCTGCGGGCCCGGGTCGTCCATCTGGGTCAGATCCGCGCCGGTGTAGCCCTCCGGCATGATCTCGCCCTTGTTGATCCAGCACTTGACGCCGATGCGACCGAAGGTCGTGCGCGCCTCGTGGAACCCGTAGTCGATGTCCGCGCGCAGCGTGTGCAGCGGGACGCGACCGTCCGAGTAGCCCTCGGTGCGGGCCATCTCGGCGCCGCCGAGGCGGCCGGAGACCTGGACCTTGACGCCCTTCGCGCCCGAGCGCATGGCGCTCGTGAGCGCACGCTTCATCGCGCGACGGAAGGCGACGCGGTTCTGCAGCTGCTCGGCGATCGACTGCGCGACGAGGCGCGCATCGAGCTCCGGGCGCTTGATCTCCAGGATGTTGACCTTCACCTGCTTGTCGGTGATCCGATGCAGGTCACGGCGCAGCGCGTCGACCTCGGAGCCGGACTTGCCGATCACGATGCCCGGACGCGCGGTGTGGATGTTGACCTCCACCTCGTTCGCGTTCTTGCGGATCGTGATGTCGGAGAGCCCGGCGTGCGAGAGGCGACCCACGATGTGGTTGCGGATCGCGATGTCCTCGACGAGGTAGTCGGAGAACTGCTTCTCGTTGAACCAGTTCGACTTCCAGTCGTGGATGTAGCCCACGCGGAGCGACTCGGGATGAACTTTCTGACCCATGGCGTCTACTCCTTCGGCGCGAGCAGGATCGTGAGGTGGCTGGTGCGCTTGCGGATCGGCGTCGCGCGACCCATGGCGCGCGGCCGGAAGCGCTTCAGCGTCGGACCCTCGTCGGCGTGGACCGCCGTGATGACGAGGTCGTCGCCGTCGAGCTCGTGGTTGTGCTCGGCGTTGGCCACTGCGGACTCGAGCAGCTTGCTCCAGTCCTCGGCGACTGCGCGCGGCGTGAAGGCGAGGATGGCGCGAGCCTCCTCGACGGACTTGCCACGGATGTGATCGCAGACGAGGCGGGCCTTGCGCGCGGAAGAGCGCACGTATCTGGCCTGGGCGCGCACCACGGTGCGCTCGCCGTCGGCCGCCGGCTTCTTCGCGGCGGCTGCTCTGCGCGCAGCTCTTCTGGGCTGCTCGGCGGCGTCGGCGTCGGCTCTCGCCGCAGCTCTTCTCGCCGCTCTTCTGCGTCTCGGCGCTGCTCTGGCCTCGGCCTCTTCGGGCTCGTCAGCCGCAGCGACGGGCTCCTCCACCGGCGCATCGGCCGGCGTGGGCTCCGTCTCCCCGGACTCAGGGGCCCCCGTGTCGGTGGCCTCGGTCTCCGGCGCGTTCGCCTCGGACGTCTCTGTTCTGTCGTTCTCGTCTGCCATTGAAATCTCTAGCGGCGCTTGCCGGTCTGGGTGTGACCGCGGTAGAGGCGCGTCGGCGCGAACTCGCCGAGCTTGTGCCCCACCATGGCCTCGCTGACGAAGACCGGGACGTGTCTGCGGCCGTCATGCACCGCGATCGTGTGGCCGACCATCTCCGGGAAGATCGTCGACGTCCGCGACCAGGTCTTGATCATCTGCTTCGTGTTGGCCTCGTTCATTCTCTCGATGCGCGCCATCAGGCGCTCCTCGACGAACGGGCCCTTCTTGCTCGAGCGGCTCATCTGGTCGTCACCCTCTAGCGCTTCTTGCCACGGCGACGGCCGCGGACGATGTAGCGGTCGGACTGCTTGCCCTTCTTGCGCGTGCGGTAGCCGAGCGTCGGCACGCCCCACGGCGTCACGGGATGGCGACCGGGCGTCGTGGAGCCCTCGCCGCCGCCGTGCGGATGGTCGACCGGGTTCATGGCCGTGCCG
Source organism: Actinomycetes bacterium (assembly GCA_023405705.1). The sequence continues at coordinate 1,689 of JAEXXR010000528.1, read as the reverse complement.
CGCGTCTGCGGGCGCACGCCCATGTGACGCTTGCGGCCGGCCTTGCCGATCTTGACGTTCTGGTGGTCCGCGTTGCCGATCGCGCCGATCGTGGCACGGCACTCGGAGCGGACCATCCGCATCTCGCCGGAGGGCAGGCGCAGCGTCGCCATGTCGCCGTCCTTCGCGAGCAGCTGCGCCGAGTTTCCGGCGGAGCGGGCGATCTGGCCGCCGCGACCCGGCGTCAGCTCGATGTTGTGCACGACCGTACCGGCCGGGATCCGCTCGAGCGGAAGGCAGTTGCCGATGCGGATCTCCGCCTCGGGACCGCTCATCACGAGCGCGCCGACGGCCAGTCTCGCCGGAGCGAGGATGTAGCGCTTCTCGCCGTCCATGTAGTGGAGCAGCGCGATGTACGCGGACCGGTTCGGGTCGTACTCGATGTGCGCGACCTTCGCCGGCACGCCGTCCTTCAGGCGCTTGAAGTCGATGCGACGGTAGAGGCGCTTGGCGCCGCCGCCGCGATGGCGCGAGGTCTTGCGGCCGTAGGAGTTACGGCCGCCCGACTTCTTGATGCCCTCGACGAGAGACTTCTCCGGCTTGCTGCGGGTGATCTCCGCGAAGTCGGGATAGGTGACGAAACGACGACCCGGAGAGGTCGGCTTCGGCTTCCGGATCGCCATTTACTCGCTCCCCTCCAGACCCTGGAAGATCGGGATCGTGTCGCCCTCGCCGACCTGCACGATGGCCTTCTTCCACGCACGGGTGCGGCCCGCGGTGTAGCCACGGCGCTTCGGCTTGCTTCTGACCGCGACCGTGCGCACGTCGCGCACTCTCACGTCGAACAGCTCCTCGACCGCCTGGCGGATCTGCGTCTTGTGCGCGTCCGGATGGACGCGGAACGTGTACTTGCCGATCTCGGCGAGCACGAAGCTCTTCTCCGAGACGACGGGACGGATGATGACCTGGCTCGCGTCCATGACTACGCCGCCTCCTCCTGCGCGGCGCCCGTGGCGCGCGCGGTGATCTGGGCCAGCGCGGTCTCCGAGATCAGCAGCGACGCGGCGCCGATCACGTCGGCGACGCCCGCGTCCTCGACCGGCAGCACGAGCACGCGCTCGAGGTTGCGGAACGACAGCCCCGCGTTCGCCTCGTCGGCGTCGAGCAGCACCAGCGTCGGGTTCGGCTGACCCCAGTCGGCCAGCAGCTTCGAGGCGGCCTTCGTCGACGGAGCGTCGAAGCTCGTCGCGTCGAAGACGGCCAGGGAGCCGCGGTCGAGCTGGACCGACAGCGCGCTGCGCAGCGCGGCGCGGCGGGCCTTGCGGTTGACCTTGAACGTGTAGTGACGGGGGGACGGGCCGAAGACCGTGCCGCCGCCCTTCCAGATCGGCGAGCGCGAGGAGCCGGCGCGAGCGCGGCCGGTGCCCTTCTGGCGCCACGGCTTCGCGCCGCCGCCGCGGACGTTTCCGCGCGTCTTCGTCGCCGAGGTGCCCTGCCGGAGCGCGTTCAGCTCCGAGCGAACCGTCTCGTGGACGAGCGGGCCGTTGAACTTCGCGGTGAAGGCCTCCTCGTCGAGGACGACCTCACCGCCGCCGAGCTTGGGAGCGCTAGGCATCGGTGCGCACCTCCACCGTGCCGCCCTTCGGGCCCGGAACCGAGCCGCGGACGAGCATCAGATTGTCCTTGCTGATGATCTCGACGATCTCGAGA
>JAEXXR010000520.1 GCA_023405705.1 Actinomycetes bacterium | reverse complement strand
CGCCGGGACCGCGCCCGCCGGGACCGCCCTGCCGCTGACCGCCGCCCTGGCCCGCAGGACCGCCGGCCGCCGGCCGCTGCGCCTGACGGGCGCGCGGGGCGATTCTGGGTCTGGGTCTCTCGGGGGCGTTTCTGTCGACGTAGGTGCCGGCCGTCGGTCTTGCCGCTCTCGGCTTGATGCCTTGAGAGCCCAGCACTCTGACCGCGGCGTCCACGTCGACGGAGGCCGACGGGGTGGGCGCGTTGATGCCGGCAGCTCTCAGCGTGGCGATGAGATGGCCTGCTGAGATCCCGTGCTCTTTTGCGATGTCGCTGACGCGCTTCTTGCTCATGCAGTGTCCAAGTGTACGTTCTCTGAAGAATCGAGCCGTGCGGCCCGTGGCCCGGCGCCCTCTGAGGGCGCCTCGGCCGGAGTCCAGCGGGGCGACTCGGCGGGCGCTCTGACTGCCCGCCGGAAGGCGCGGTTGAAACCTCCGCGCGTGCGAGCCAGCTCGTAGCAGGCCGGCTCGCGATGTGTGTACGCCCCGCGGCCGGGCAGCCCGCCCGCGGGATCGGCGACCAGCGCTCCGTCGCTGACGACGTAGCGCTGGAGGGAGCCTCTCGGCGCCGTCCGGCCGCAGCCGGCGCAGCGCCGCGTGGGCTCCGCTCCCGTTATGACGCGGTCTCCTCCGCGGGCTCGTCGCCCGCCGCCTCGTCCTCGGGCTGCTCGTCCTCGTAGCCCTCGTCCTCGTAGGACTCCTCGCCGTCCTCGGCGTCGTACTCCTCGCCCTCGGCGTGGTCGCCCTCCTCGTAGGCGCCCTCGCCCTCGCCGTCGAGCAGCTCCGCGCCCTCTTCGAGCTCGGCCTCCTCCTCGGCGACGGCGATCGCGGCGCCGCCGGTCAGGGCGGCGACCTCGTCGCCGTCGATCTCGGCGAGCGCCTGATGCGACTCCAGGCCGCAGTAGCGCGAGCCCGGCAGCGCCGAGTTGGGGCAGCGGCGGCCGTTGGCGAGGATGGCGGCGCAGCGCCCGCCCTGGACCTCTTCCTCCTCGTAGCCGCCCTCGGCCTCCTCGGAGGCGAACTCGGTCTCCGAGCGGATGTCGATCCGCCAGCCGGTCAGACGGGCGGCGAGGCGGGCGTTCTGGCCCTCGCGGCCGATCGCCAGCGACAGCTGGTCGTCGGGCACGATCACCGTCGCCTGCTTGCCGTCGTCGTCGACGAGCACCTCGCGCACGCGCGCCGGCGACAGCGCCTTCGCGACGAAGCGGGCGGGCTCGTCGTTGTAGGGGATGATGTCGATCTTCTCGCCGCGCAGCTCGGAGACGACCATGCGCACGCGGGAGCCGCGCGGGCCGACGCAGGCGCCGACCGGGTCGACGCCGTCGGCGTGCGAGACGACCGCGATCTTCGAGCGGTAGCCGGGCTCGCGGGCGACGTTGGTGATCTCCACCAGGCCGTCGGCGATCTCGGGCACCTCGAGCTCGAACAGCGCCTTGATCAGCTCCGGGTCGCGGCGCGAGACGATGATGCTCGGGCCCTTCGTCGAGGCCGAGACGTCCTTGATCACGGCCTTGATCCGCTGCGAGTGGTCGTAGCGCTCGCCGTCGACCTGCTCGGACTTGGGCAGCAGCGCCTCGACGCGCTCGCGCAGCTGCACGAGCGTGTAGCGGGAGTCGGACTGCTGGACGATGCCGGTGATCAGCTCGCCGACGCGGTCGCGGTACTCCTCGAACATCATGTCGCGCTCGGCCTCGCGGATCCGCTGCAGGATGACCTGCTTGGCGGTCTGCGCGGCGATGCGGCCGAAGTCCTCGGGCGTCACGTCGACGCGCTCGATCTGGTCCTCGTACTGGGCGAGCTTCTCGAAGTCGAGCTCGGGCTCGGGCAGCTGGCGCTGCTCGCCGGTCTCCGGGTCGACGCCGGAGAACTCGGCGGCGATCAGCTCTTCCTGCTCGGTGATGAGCTGGTCCTCGAGGTCCTCGGGGATCTGCAGCTCCCAGACGGTGAAGTCGCCGGTCTCGCGGTCCATCTCGACCTGCGCGTAGGGCGCGGCTCCGGGCTGCTTCTTGTAGGCGGACAGGAGGGCGTCCTCGAGCGCGACCATGAGCTTCTCGCTCGAGATGTTCTTCTCGGCCGCGAGTCCACGGACGGCATCCAGGATCTCTTTCGACATGCTGCTTACTCTCCTGGGACGAGGTTGGACCGTTTGATGTCGGTGTAGGGGATCGAGACGACGCCGGTCTCGGCGGCGATCGTTATCTCGGAATCTGAGGCGCCGACCAGCTCGCCGGTGTAGGAGCCCTGACCGCCGTGCGAGTCGCGCAGGCGCACACGGGCGCTCCGGCCGATGTAGCGGCGGAAGTGGTCGGGCTTGGTCAGCGGGCGGTCGCTCCCGGGCGAGGAGACCTCCAGCGCGTAGCGCTCGCGCACGCTGACGAGGTGATGGGTGACCCGCTCGCAGAGGTCGAGCGAGACGCCGTCCGGATGGTCGATGAACAGGCGCACGGTCCGACCGCCGAGCACCTCCGCAAGGACGACCTCGACGTCGGGCTCCGCCTCCTGGAGCGTCGCTTCGATCTCGGCCTGGATTCTGCTCATCGCGTGTTCACCTCCTTCATCTCATAAAAAAAAGTGGGCGAGCGCCCACTTTCGGTACGGCCGCCGGGAATCGACCCAGCGCAGAAAGCTGTTCAAGCAGGTTAGCACCGCCGCCTCTCCGCCGCCGCGAATGCGCTGCAATGCACGTCTCTTTGCGCGCGACGCGTATCGTCCCGGGCCTCATGAGCAGAGATCCACGCACGATCGTCGAGCAGTTCATCGACGGCCTCGACGGCGAGACGCGCAGACTGGCCTTCGCCGAATGGGGCATCACGGTCGACGCCGCCGGCTGGCCCCTCCACGTCGGCATCGCGATCCGCGACGGCCTCTTCCGCGCCCAGGCGCACGTGATCGAGGCCGGCCGCATCGACCCCCACGACCTGCTGCGCTGGAACCGGCAGGTCCCGTTCGTCTCCTTCGCGCACACGCGCGACGGCGAGGTCTGGATCCAGGGCGAGCTGCCGCTCTCCGCGATCGACCCGCCCCAGCTTGACGCCTTCCTCGGCCTGCTCGTCCTGACCGTGGTGCAGGCGCGCCAGGCGGCCGGGCGCCGCGAGGAGGACGAGCAGACGACGGCCGCGGAGCCCGGCGCCGACGGCTGAGTGGTGGACGTCCGCGGCGCCTTCCTCCGCTCGCTCGCGCTGCGGCCGCCGGCCGACGGCGAGCCGGCGCGCAGCGGCCATCCGTGGGAGCTGCCCGCGGTGCGGAGGCTGGCGCGGGAGCCGCTGACGCTCGACCCCGCGGTCACCTTCCTCGTCGGCGAGAACGGCAGCGGAAAGTCGACGCTGATCGAGGCGCTCGCGGGCGCGCTCGGGATGAACGCCGAGGGCGGCTCGTCGAACTTCTCCTTCGCGACCCGGCCCGAGGACGGGTCGCTCGCCGACGCGCTGCGCCTGGCGCGCGGTGCGCGGCGGCCGCGCACCGACTTCTTCCTGCGCGCCGAGAGCGTCTTCAACGCCGCCTCCTACCTCGAGCGGCTGCGCGAGGAGCCGGGCGGCGCGACCGCGCTCGACGCCTACGGCGGCGTCTCGCTGCACGAGCAGTCGCACGGCGAGTCGTTCCTGTCGATCGTCGTCCACCGCTTCGGGCGCGACGGGCTGTACCTGCTTGACGAGCCCGAGGCCGCCCTGTCGGTGCAGAACTGCCTGACGCTGCTGCGGCGGATCGACGAGCTGGTCGCCGACGGGTCGCAGCTCGTGATCGCGACCCACTCCCCCGTCCTGCTCGCCTACCCGGGCGCGACCGTCTACCTGCTGTCGGAGGACGGCATCGAGCGGATCGACTGGGAGCAGGCACCGCCGGTGGCGCTGATGCGCTCCTTCCTGAACGCGCCCGACGCGTTCCTGCGGCACCTGCGCGCAGACTGAGGCGCGGGCGGCGGCTCGGCGGGCTCCCCGCAGTG
>JAEXXR010000484.1 GCA_023405705.1 Actinomycetes bacterium | reverse complement strand
GGGCGGCCCCCCCGGGCCCCCCCCCCTCTCACGACTTCCCGGGTGTTCGGGGTCTACTTCTTGACGGGCTTCTTTGCCGCCTTCTTGGCGCTTCTGCCGCTGGTGCAGCCGGCGATCTGGAGTCTCTGACGGACGTGGATCGTCTTGCCGCTGTGGGAGCGGTAGGAGATCCGGGCTCTCTCGTTCTTCGCCGCCTTCGTGCACGCGTTCGCGACGAAGCCGACCGGACCGTTCGCCCCTGCCACAAGGTCAAGGGAGAAGTTGGTGATCGGGACGTCGGGGATCGTGTCGAATTCGGTTCTGAGCGTGAGGTTTCTGTTGACCGTGACCTTGCCGGTCAGGTCGACCGCCACCTGGCCGCGCAGCGCGACCATCAGGTCCGGGATTCTGCGCGCCGGGTTTCTGACGAAGAAGACGTCGCCCTGGAGCGGATCCTTCAGGAGCGGCGTGACCGCCTTCGCCGTGCCGATCCGGTTCGACGCCGGGCAGGCCGCCGAGTTGAACTGCTGGATAGTGCACGCTCTCTCGTTGATGACCTTCAGGCGCGCGTTGACGTTGCGCGGGAGGGCCACGGCGACCGACTTGTTGTTCGCCTGCCCGGGCGTCATCGCCAGGGAGACGTTCAGCGGCGCGGTGATGCCGGCCTTCGTGCGGCCTCTGGTGCCCATTCTGATCGTCAGCTTGGGCTTGTACGGCAGCGCCCGGCAGCCGGCCACCTGGAAGCGGCTGCTCTTGCCCGTAACCGCGCCGGCCAGCGACGAGATCGCGGCCGCCGTGCTCGAGGCCTTGCAGCTCGTCGGGTTGAACGTGAAGCCCGGACGGTCGACCTTCACGTCGACGGTGCGGATCTGCAGCGGGATCCCCTGCAGGATCGACGGCAGCGGGTCCGAGACGATTCTCAGCTGCGTCGTCACTCTGTCGACCAGGATCGACGTCCGCACCACGACGGTGCCGAGGTCGAACGGGCCGGCCTTCGCCGGGACGACGATCGAGAGGCCGAACGGGCCGCCCTTGTACGGACCGGTCAGGTAGACCGGGCCGGCGAGCTGGAACGGCGTCGCACCCGGGCCCGCGGCCGTCATCACCGTGCCGATGCGCGACTCGGCGCCGCAGGTGCCGGCGTTGCCGCGCGCCTCATCGCAGAGCGGCACGTCGGCGATTCTCGCCAGCAGGCCGTTCGGCAGGTCGAGCGCGATGCCGCCGAGCATGTCGTCGGCGTCCTGACGGGCGAAGCGCACCGTCAACGGCGACGTCGCACCGGCCTTGGCGTTCTGCGTGCCGGCGACGAACGACGGGTTGAAGCCGCCCGGACAGGGCCCGCCGACCTCGAACGAATCGGTCCGCGTCACGGCCGGCTGGCCACTCCACGGCACGAACGAGGCGGTCGTCGTCGCGGTCCCGCAGGCGCGCGGGTTCGACAGCGCCGCCCGCGGGCCGCCCTTGAACGCGAGGTCGATCGAGGAGACCGGAAGCTCCGGGTTGTCCTCGAACGTCGCCGTCAGCTGACCCGTCACCGGGTCCGGGTCGATGTCGCCGGCGAGCTTCACGAGCACGCCCGCGGCCTCGGCCACGAGGTAGATTCTCAGCAGCTGCTCAGGCGTCTGCTGCGCGAGGTAGATCCCGCCCGTCAGCGTCTGGTCGAGCAGCGGCGTCTCGATCGCGACCGTGCCGATCTTCGACTGGTCGGGGCAGGTGACCGCGGCGGCGCTTCTGAGGCCGATCTGGTCCGGCGAGCAGGCCTGCAGCCCGTCGGCCGACGACGGCGAGACGACGGTGCCGAGCGGCAGTCTGACGACGGCCGTGCGCAGCGCCGACGGCGAGATGCCGACCGGGTCGTCGTTCTGGCGGAAGTCGATCGCGACGTTGTAGCCGCTCGGCGCCCCGGCGGTCGCCGTGTCCGGACGGAACGTGATCGACGGGTCGAACAGCAACCGGTCGCAGCCGGTCGGGACCTCGGCGTCCGCCGAGTCGGTCGCCCAGCTGCCCGGGTTCTGCCACGAGCTGACCGCGATTCTCGTCACGGGCGTGTGCCCGCATCTCGTCGGATTCGTGAAGAACGCGGTGACGGGGACACCGGCGGGCAGCGGCGCACCCATGAAGTCGCCCGGGACCGAGGCGCCCGGGAGGAACCGCTGCGGATCGTGCACCGGAGAGGCCGGCACGCCCCACAGCGTCAGGTCGGCGCCGTACACGATCGCGCCGCCCGGGCTGTTGCGAATCGTCGCCGTGATGCCGTAGTCGGACTCGCTCCGCACGCGGGCGTCGATGACGACGTTGTTGCGGCCGAGACGGAAGCCGAACCGTGCCGGCTGGTCAGCTCTCGGCACGAGGTTGTAGACCGGCATCAGCGAGATCTGCCGGGGCTCCTCGACCTGACCTCTCAGGTCCAGTCTGATGACGCCCACCTGGCTCGCGGTGGGGCACAGGGGCGCCCCCTCGGAAGCGAAGACCTCCATGCGACAGGCCGGAGCCGCGGTCGGGTTGCCGACCACGCCGACCGGGAGGTCGACGACGACGTCCTTGAGGTCCTGGTCGGGCACCTCCTGTCCGTTGTTGTCGAGCCGCGTGTTGAGCTGGAACGCGGTGCGAGCGTTCGGGTGCGCGCCCGCCTGCGTCAGCGGCGCGCCGAGATCGTCGTCCGCTCTCGCGACGAACGAGCCGGGCACGATGCCGAAGTCGGCCTGCGCCGTCGCGGTGAGCCCGAGCGGGGCGCAGAGCACGGCGGCGACCGCCAACGCGCGGCGCGCGTGCGCCGAGCTGCGTGCGCGTCGTGTGCGCGCCATGTCGATCATCTTCTCCATCGTCGGCGTCTCTGTGCGGTTCCGGGCGTCGTTGGCGCTCATCGCTTGCCTCCGCGCTTCGCGGCTCTGACCGTGAACGTCCGGGTGACGGGGTTGTCGGCGCCCGTGAGCGAGACGGTCATCGTCAGCTTCAGGCGGCCGCTGCGCTTCAGCGCTCTTCTCGCGGACGCGGACAGCGCGACCGGCACCTTGACCGTGGCGGCCTTGCTCGCCGTGCGGCTCGCAGAGCCGACGCGGAGCGTGCGTCTGCCGATCTTCGCTCTCAGCGCGACCGCGACGCGGCCGCCGGTGGTCGTCCGCACCGACACCGTCACCCGGCCCTTCCGGGCGAGCGTGCGCTTCTGCGCGGCGGAGAGTGCGGCGACGCGGGCGAGCGGCTCGGCCGGTTCTCTCGTCGCCTCCTCCTCTTCGTCGGAGCCGTCGACCAGCGTGGTGCTGGGGACGTCGAGCTCGACGCGGGAGCCGGGGGCATCCTGGCACTCGTCCTCGCGGCACGGCGCCGTCACGGGCGGGGCGTCGGCCTCGCCGCCGCCGAGCCGCACGTCGTAGATGTCGCGCAGACCCTGGTCGACGTCACGTGCGACGAGCGACTGGTTCGTGCGGATGTAGAGGTCGGCGCCGTCGGGGCTCATCCCCGCCAGCTGCGTGCCGATCGCCGAGATGCCGCCGGAGACGAGCATCAGTCTCCCGCCGCGAAGCTCGTAGACGTCGTCGACGTTGTTGGTGTCGCCCGCGACGAGGCCGTCCTCGGTTGTGAACGCGATGATCGAGCCGTCGGTGGTGATCGTCCGCGGCGTCGGGATCTTCTCGTTCACGCCGCTGCGGAAGCTGAGCTTCGCGTCGCCCTGCGACGCGCTGCCGTCGGCGAGGCAGGACAGGCAGCTGAGCACGGGCTGATCGCCGCTCTTGTCGTACAGATACACCATCGATCTGCCGTTGGTGTCCGTTCCCGGCACGAGGTTCGGCGCGAACGACTCGAACAGATATCTGTCGCCGCTCGCGTCGAGGCCGGTTCTCGTGAAGGCGTCATACGTCTGATAGGCAGACGTGCGCGGCACGACGGCGAGGTCGCGGTCCGCCGTGGTGACCGCCGCGATGAAGGTGTACGTGCCGTTCTCCCACACGTACAGGTTGCGGACGCCAGCCGTACCGCCGGGTGCGAGCGCCGCGGTCGAGACGAAGTAGACCGTCTCGCCGTCCTCGGAGATGCGCGAGACGCCTATTCCCGCTCTGAGGTTCGACGTCGCCGTCTGCGAGTCGTCGGGGAAGAGATAGGTCAGGTCCCCCGTTGCGACGTCGTACAGATAGTCGGCGCCGCCCGTGACGGCGTCATCGGTCAGCGCGTCTCTCGACTGGATGATGATCTTCTGGAAGTCGGGAGTCGCGGCGACGAAGACCGCGGAGGTCGTCGACGGTGTCCCCTCCGACCCGGCTCTCTGCGACAGCGAGAGCTGACGGACGGGCTGCCCGTCCACGTGCAGATAGACCTGTCTCGCGCCGCCGGCGGTGCCGCCGAAGACGAAGCGACTGCCGTCCGCACTGACCGCGAACGAATCAGGGTTCTGCCCGTAGCTGCCCGACCCCGTGTTCGTCGAGCTGTTGCCGAGATAGCTGCCGCCCGCGAGAAGCGTGCCGTCAGGGCCGACACCGACCGCTGCGAGTCTCCCGTCGCGCCAGCGGTAGAGCTTGGTGCTGAGATCGGCGGGCGGCACGTCCGTCGTCATCTGCTCCATCGACGTGAAGAAGACGGAGCTGCCGTCGTCGGAGACGCCTCTGAGCTCGGCGGGCATCATGCCGTTCGCGGTCACCCCGTCACCGCCGCTGAGCAACGTCGCCGGCGGCGTGCCCGGGCCGACGCGGTAGACGTCCCCCGGACCGAACGACTGGCCCGGATAATTGTCGGCGTCAGCCGGCGACATCGCCAGCCACGACAGGAACGTCATCGAGGAGAGATCGGCGGGGAACGACGGTGCCCGTTCCTGGCCGATTATGTAGCTCGTGCGATTGTCGCCGTCATAGCGCGGCACGTACGCCTGCGTCTCCCAGCCGGAGCCAGCGCGTCTGGTCACGTAGGCGACCTGGGCGTTGGCAGATCCGGCGTCGGCGAAGGCGCCGAGGCCGGTCCACGCGACGCCGCTCCCGTCGCCGGCGAGGCGAAGGATGTGCTGCACCGAGACGCCGTTCTTGTCGACCGGGGTGATCAACTCGTACCCACGGCCCTCCGGCGCCTGCGGAGCCGCCGCCGCCGCAGTCGGCAGGCAGCACAGGGCCGCCAGCCCACCAGCGAGGAGCAGCCCGCTCCGTCTTGCCCTACTGGGGAAATCTCGCACGTCGCGACTCCAGATCCGATCGACCAAACACGGCTGTCCCTCCCTAACCCCACCATCGGGGAGTGGCACGGTCGACCGTACGCGCAGGCGTCTGCCAGGCGGTGGTCTCTCCTCCATCCCCTGTGAACGTCGCTGCGAATGTGCGACCGATCGCAACGACAAAGGCCACTGTAGAAGCCAGTGTTTCCAGAGTCAAGCGCCTACTGCCAAGGCTGCCGCAAGCGCAGCCGAGCCCACTCGGAGAGCCCTGGAACGCAGAAGGGGCGCCCCGTCACCGGAGCGCCCCTCGAACGTCATCCTGCACTCCGGCCAGAGCCGGAGATGGGCGGGCTGATGATCAGCCGCTGACCGTCGCGCTTCTGTCGAAGTCGTAGCCGCCCGTGTACACCGCAGCTAGGTTCACCGGGAACGCGAAGCAGGTGAAGCCGCCGTTGTTTCTCGTGATTCTCAGGGAGCTGCTGGACACCGCAGCGTCGGCGACGGTCGCCGGTAGCGCGCCGATCGCCTTGCTCAGGGTGACGGTGCCCGCGACCTCGAAGACGCAGCCCGCGCCGCTGATCGAGACGCCGCCCGACGGGACGGTCACGACGAGATCGAGTCTGCCGGCCGATAGGGTCGTCACGAGGCTCCAGCCAGCCGTCTGAGTAACGGTGAATCTGCCGAGGAGCGAGTTGTTGCAGCCGCTGTACGTCACGTTGCCGGTCGGGATCGTGCCCGTGCCGTTCGCCGCTATGTTCGCGACGATCGAGGACAGGTCGCAGGTCAGCGCCTGGCCGTTGCTGCTGAGCGTCAGCTGGGTGTCGCCGGACTCGACCGTGTAATTACCGGTCGGCGAGACGGTGAGAGCAGAAGCGGACGACGCGGCGACGAGGAACGCGACGCACGCGATGATCCCGGCCATCAGGCCACGGAACTTAGACATGTAGCAGTCCTTTCAGACATGCAGAGATGGATTAATTCAGAGCAGAGCACGCATCGGACGTGCACCGCCCAAAGCGACTTTGCGGGTTGCGGCCCGCGAAAACTTCCCCCTTTGCTGCGACCCTCGCACGGTCAGAGCGCTTTCGACCCGCTCCCGACGCTGTGCGACCAGCGGAGGCCAATCTAGGGTCTCAACGATCGCGTGTCAACCTTGATCTGTTGCACTCGGACACGCCGTCGCCGGACATGAGACACGCAGTCGTTTCCCACTATTTTTCGCTGTGACGTTTCCTCATCGACGCAGGAATCACCGGCTGATCGTTGATTTCCCATGTACTTGACACGAAATGCACATCGTTTCTAGGCTAACGGGGATATCGTCGGCTCATCTGGGGGAACGACGACGGCAGTCCGGGATGTGTCGCACCGGTCTGCGCTCGACTCGTCGATACGTCGGTCGCCTCCCATTCAGTCGATCCATCTCTCCGCCCTGACGGGCGGGGGCGAACGCATGCGCCCGGAAGGCGCAAGAGGAGACGTTGATGCTGCGTAAGAGCAGATTGGTGCTTGGTGCTGCCATCGCGATGGCGATCGGCGCCGGTGCCGCCGGCAACGCCCAGGCGGCGTTCCCCAACTACGGTGATTGCCCGACGAGCAATCCCGACGTCAGACTGTGCGTCGACATCCAGAGTACGAACGGCTTCTTGCGGATAAAGGACTTCACGGTCCCGATCGGCACCTCGTTCGGCATCCGCGGCGGCGTGACGTCGTTCAACACCGGCAACACGTTCGTCGCACCGAGAGGCACGACCGGCGTCTTCGCCAAGCCGATCAGAGTGCCGGGCGGCCTCCTCGGGATCAACTTCTGGATCCCGGGCAACAGCGTCACCGCGACCGCCGCGCTGGCAGGCAGACCGTCCGACGTCAGAATCGACCTGTCGACGCTGAGCGTCTCGGTGCCGGTCAAGCTCGAGCTCTCCAACGTCCTGCTCGGCATGGCCTGCCAGATCGGCTCCAACTCCTCGCCGGTCCGGCTCAACCTCGGCATCGCGCCGACCAACCCGCCGGCACCGAACAGACCGATCGAGGGCAGAGTCGGCACGTTCGAGCCGGCACCGACCAACGACGGCGGCGTGCTCCGCGCCAACACCCATGTCGCGAACGACTTCGCGATCCCGAGCGCCAACAGCTGCGGCCTCGGCCTCGGCCTCATCAACTCCCTCGTCAACGCGAAGATGAAGCTGCCGTCCTCGGCCGGCAACAACGAGATCCAGGTGGAGAACGACCTCGGGCTGAAGTACATCTTCTAGCCTGCAGGGATCAGTTGAACGCGACGCCGAGCCTCCCGAACCGATCCTCGGTCCGGGAGGCTCGCGTCGTTTCGGCGAGCCGCGACGCAGCGTCCCGGCCCGCCCCGCAACGCGAACGCACCAGACCAGACCGGAGGCAGGGCCGATGCAGGTCTCAATCGTCTGCTCGACGAGATCGCTGAACTCCAACTACCGCGCGCGCGTCCCGCTCGGCGAGCTCGAGCGCAATGGCCGGATCAGATGCTCGCTGCACGACCCGAACAGCCCGGAGTTCCGCATCGCGGCGCTGACCGCCGCCGACGTGGTGCTCGTCCACCGCTACGCCAACGACCAGATGCGCAACGTGCTGCGCGGCCTGCGCGACCGCGGCGTCGCGATCGTCTGGGACAACGACGACGACACCTCCGCGATCCCGAGATCGAACCCGCTGTACAGACGCCACGGCGGCGCCGGCGGCCAGCGGATCGCACGCGACATCGCGAGAGCCGTCCAGCTCGCCGACGTCGTCACCACGCCGAGCGAGTCGCTCGCGGCAAGCTACCGCGCAGCGGGCGCCAGCGACGTGCGCGTGCTGGAGAACTACCTGCCGGACTTCTTCCCGCGCGTGAAGCCGCAGCCCCACGACGGCGTCGTGCTCGTCTGGACTGCGGCACTCGAGCATCAGGGCGACTATCAGCAGCTGAAGCTGCGCGACACCTTCGGGCGTCTGCTCGACGCCCACCCCGACCTGCGGATCCTCAGCCTTGGGCTTGGGCTCGGGCTCTCCTCGCCACGCTACGAGCACGTCCCGTTCGTCCCCTTCCCCCAGCTCGCCGAGACGCTCGCCGGCGCGGACGTCGGCATCGCGCCGCTGACCGACATCCCGTGGAACCGCGCGCGCTCGAACGTCAAGCTGAAGGAGTATGCGGCCGCAGGCCTGCCGTGGCTCGCCTCGCCCGTCGGCGCGTATCGCGCGCTCGGTGAGAAGCAGGGCGGGCGGCTCGTCGGCGACGAGGCGTGGGGAGAGGAGATCTCGAAGCTGATCCTCGATGCCAAGGCGCGCAAGAAGCTCGGCGGCAAGGCGCACAAGTGGGCCAAGGGCGAGACGATCGATCGGCACGCGGACCTGTGGGACAAGGCGTTGCGCGACGCCATCGCGGCGGCAAGATCGACGCCGCTCGCGCGCAGCGCGTGAGCCGCGTCACCGGCTCACGCACTCGGAGCCGGGACGCTGCGCACTTGACGGAGGGGGAGGGATTCGAACCCTCGATAGACCAATTAGACCTATAACGGTTTTCGAGACCGCCGCATTCAACCGCTCTGCCACCCCTCCAGGGTGAGTCGAAGAGGGTAGCGGGTTCGCGCCGTTCGCGCCGTATGAACGCGGGATGCGCGCCGCTCAGCGCCGGCTCGCGAAGAAGGCCCGCAGCTGGGCGGCGCACTCGTCCGCCAACAGGCCCCCGGCGACCTCGGGACGGTGGTTGAGCTGCGGGTGGTCGAGGATGCTCAGGACGCTCCCGGCGGCGCCGGCCTTCGGGTCCCACGTGCCGAAGACGACGCGCGGAATGCGCGAGAGCACGATCGCTCCGGCGCACATCGCGCACGGCTCCAGCGTCACGTACAGGACCGCGTCGAGCACCCGCCAGCTGCCGAGCCGTCTCGCCGCCTCGCGCAGCGCGATCGCCTCCGCGTGGGCGGTCGGGTCCTGGCGCAGCTCGCGCTCGTTGCGGCCCGTCGCGACGACCTCGCCGTCGTGCACCACGACCGCTCCGACCGGGACGTCGTCGTGCTCCACGGCACGCTCCGCCTCGCGGATCGCGAGCCGCATGTAGTACTCGTCACGGGGGAAGAAGCGTGCGGTCATGGAGGTCTGCGCGCCACGGAGCGCGAAGGAAGCGGTCGGTAGGGGAAACTTTCCCGTGCCGATCATGTCTTAAGAATCGTGCGGCAAGCTCTCTGGGCTGCGCCGTCCCCCGCCTCCCCGACGCCCGACCGCTTGCCGACACCCCGCCCGCCCCGTCTCCGCAC
>JAEXXR010000450.1 GCA_023405705.1 Actinomycetes bacterium | reverse complement strand
GGCCGGGACGGCGCCGTCGCGGACCTTCGCGGTCAGCGTCTGCTCGGAGGCGGGCCGCGGCGCGGCGGCGTCGCCCTCGCCGAGGACCTCCTCCAGCCGCCGCAGCGGGTCGCGCAGCTCGAACTCGCGGAAGGTCTCGCGCAGTCTGGAGCGGTCGGGCTCGGCGCCGTGGATCGCGGCGACGTCGATCTCGATCGGCAGGTCGCGCCGCATCGTCGCGAGCTGCTTGGAGATGCGCGCGTCCTCGGCGTGGGCGATCAGGTTCTCGCGCCGTCTTCTCGCTCTGATCGACGGCGCCGCGGCCAGCACGCCCTCCAGGTCCCCGTACTCGTTCAGCAGCTGCGCGGCGGTCTTGTCACCGATGCCGGGGACGCCGGGGATGTTGTCGGAGGTGTCGCCCTTCAGGCCGATGAAGTCCGGCACCAGCTCGGGCCAGATGTCGTAGCGGTCCTTCACGCCCTGGCGGTCGTACGTTCTCGTCTCGGTGATGCCGCGCGCCGTCGCCATGATCTCGACGCCGTCGTCGACGAGCTGGAAGGAGTCGCGGTCGCCGGTGACGATCTTCACCGGGATCCCCTTCGCCTTCGCCTGCTCGGCGAGCGTCGCGATCACGTCGTCGGCCTCGAAGCCCTCCAGCGAGACGTTCGTGTAGCCGAAGCTCTCGACCAGCGGCTCCAGGTGCGGCCACTGCTGCTTGAACAGGTCGGGCCGCGACGAGCGCTGCGCCTTGTACTCGGGATAGACCTCCCTGCGGCCCGAGTGGCCGCGGTCCCAGGCGACGATCGTCGCTCTGGGGCCGTGCTCGGTGAGGATCTTCACCAGCATCGAGGCGAAGCCGAAGATCGCGTTGGTGGGGAAGCCCGTGGAGGTCGCGATCGACTCGGGCAGTGCGAAGAAGGCGCGATAGGCGAGCGAGTTCCCGTCGATCAGGAACAGCTCGTCTTGCGCGTCGGAGGTCGTGCTGGCCATCGCGACGAAGACTAGGGACCGGGCCGGCGTGCCCCTCCTCCGCCGCCGCGCCGACGACGCGTTCTGTGGAACCACTCCGCGGAATCGTTCCGCACTGCGGAATTCGAGGCCCGAATGACGGTATGATCGTCCGGTTCCGTTCCCTAGGAGGTCATCCAACCGATGTCGACCACGCCGAGCGCCCAATTCTCCCTCACGATCCGCGTCCAGATCGCGGACCGTCCCGGGATGTTCGGGCGCGTAGCCACGGCGATCGGCGACGCGGGCGGAGAGATCGGGGCGGTAGACATCGTCGCGATCGAGAACGACCACGCCGTGCGGGACATCACGGCGAGCTGCTCCGACCAGTCGGAGTGGCCCGGGATCATCGCGGCGATCGAGCAGGTCGAGGGCACGCGCGTGCTCGACCAGACCGACCGCACCTTCCAGATGCATCTCGGCGGCAAGATCGAGCTGCACTCGAAGTCGCCGATGAAGACCCGCGACGACCTCTCGATGGCGTACACGCCGGGCGTCGCGCGCGTCTGCGAGGCGATCGAGCAGGATCCCGACAAGGCGTTCCAGTACACGATCAAGCGCAACACCGTGGCGGTCGTCTCCGACGGCACCGCGGTGCTCGGCCTCGGCGACATCGGTCCCGAGGCGGCGATGCCCGTGATGGAGGGCAAGGCCGTGCTCTTCAAGGAGTTCGCGGAGGTCGACGCCTTCCCGATCTGCCTCGACACGAAGGATCCGGACGAGATCGTCGCGATCGTCAAGGCGCTCGCCCCCACCTTCGGCGGCATCAACCTGGAGGACATCTCGGCGCCGCGCTGCTTCGAGATCGAGGACCGGCTCGCCGCCGAGCTCGACATCCCCGTCTTCCACGACGACCAGCACGGCACGGCGGTCGTGACGCTCGCCGCGCTGATCAACGCGGCGAAGCTGACCGGGCGCGAGCTGAGCGAGATGCGCGTGCTGGTGACAGGCCTCGGCGCCGCGGGCGTCGCGGTCACGAGAATCCTCCAGTCGGCCGGCGTCACCGAGATCGTCGGCTGCGACTCGAAGGGCGCCGTGCACGTCGACCGCGCCGACTACCTCGACGGCTCGATGAACCCGGTCAAGCGCTGGTACGCGGAGCAGACCAACCCCGAGCGGCTCGCGGGCCGTCCCGGCGACGTGATCGACGGGATGGACCTGTTCGTCGGCGTCTCCGGCGCGCGCGTGATGCCGGCGGAGGCGCTCGCGCGGATGAACCGCGACGCGATCGTCTTCGCGATGGCCAACCCCAACCCCGAGGTGTCGCCGGAGGAGGCGGCGCCGTACGTGCGGGTGATGGCGACCGGCCGCTCCGACTACCCGAACCAGATCAACAACGTGCTCTGCTTCCCGGGGATCTTCCGCGGCGCGCTCGACGTGCGCGCGCCGCACATCACCGAGGCGATGAAGCAGGCGGCCGCCCAGGCGATCGCCGGCATCGTCACCGAGGAGGAGCTGCGCGAGGACTACATCGTGCCGTCGGTCTTCAACCGCGACGTCGCCCCGGCGGTCGCCGAGGCGGTCAAGCGCGCGGCACGCGAGGGGGGCGAGGCCTCCGTCGCCGGCGTCGAGGTCGGCTACGCGCCGACCGACGAGCTGCACGTCGCGGCCGGCTGAGCCACACGCGCCGGACGGGCG
>JAEXXR010000386.1 GCA_023405705.1 Actinomycetes bacterium | reverse complement strand
CTACGCGCAGGCCGGCGGCACGGCGGTCGTGCTCGACGTCGCGCCCGCGCCCGAGCTGGAAGCGGTCCAGGGCATCGAGCAGCTCCAGGTCGACGTCTCCGACCGCGACGCCGTCTTCGGCGCCGTCGCGACCGTCCTCGCCCGCCACGGCCGCGTCGACGCGCTCGTCGCGGGCGCCGCCGTGCAGCCGCGTGCGACCGTCGCGGCGACCGACCCGGAGGTCTGGCGCAAGACGCTCGCGGTCAACCTCGACGGGGTCGTCTGGGCCTGCCAGGCGGTCCTGCCGCAGATGTCGAAGGCGCGACGCGGCGCGGTCCTCGTCTTCGCCTCCGGCCTCGCCCACATGGGCCGCGCCGAGGCGGCCGCCTACGCCGCCAGCAAGGGCGCGCTGATCGCCTTCGCGAAGTCGCTCGCGGCCGAGGTGGCACCGGACCGGATCCGCGTCAACACCGTCTTCCCGGGCGTGATCGACACGCCGCAGTTCCAGGCGGCCAACCCCTCCGGCGGCGAGCGCGAGCACTGGGCGGCGACGACCGGCATCGGCACGCCCGACGACGTCGTCGGCCCGCTGCTGTTCCTGCTCTCCGACGCCGCCACGATGACCGGCTCGACGCTCACGCGCGAGCGGGCCTTCCCGGCCGACGGCGACGGCGACCCCGGCGACCACGCCGATCCCCCGGAGGAGACCGCATGAGCGACCAGCTCCCCATCGTCGTCGTCGGCGCCGGCCCGGTCGGGCTGACGACGGCGCTCGGCCTCGCCCGCTACGGCCTGGAGACGGTCGTGCTGGAGGAGGACGACCGCCTCTCGCTCGACACGAAGGCCGGCACGATCCTGACGCGCACGCTGGAGGTCCTGCACCGCTACGGCGCGCTGCCGGACGTGCTGCGCGCCTCGCTGCGGATCGACGAGATCGGCGACCTCGACCGCGCCACCAACACGGCGCGCGAGTCGGTCCTGACCGGCGCGCTGACCGAGGACACGCGCTACCCGTTCGTCGTCAACATCCCCCAGCACGAGCTGGAGCCGGTGCTGAAGCAGGCGCTGGAGCGCCACGCGCCCGGCGCGCTGCGGATGCGGCACCGCGTCACGAGCTTCGTCCAGCGCGACGACCACGTCGAGCTGACGGCGGAGACGCCGGAGGGCCCGAGAACGCTGAAGGCGGCCTACGTGCTCGCCTGCGACGGCGGCCGCTCGCAGATCCGCGAGCAGCTCGGCATCACCGTCCAGGGGACGACGCTGCAGGAGCGCTACATGCTCGTCGACCTGAAGGTCGACCTCGACGTCGGCAACCCGCGCGACTACCCGTACCTCGCCTACTTCGGCGACCCGCAGGAGTGGATGATCCTCGTCCGCCAGCCGCACTGCTGGCGGTTCCTCTACCCGCTCGCGCCCGGCAGACCGGAGCCCGACCGCGACGAGCTGGCCGCGAAGGCGCGCCGCTTCATCGGCGACGCCGACGGCCTCGAGGTGATCGGCTCCAACGTCTACACCGTCCACCACCGCGTCGCGGAGAGATGGCAGGTCGGGCGCGTCTTCCTGATGGGCGACGCCGCCCACCTGATCACGCCGATGTGGGCGCTCGGCCTCAACACCGGCGTGCTCGACGCCTCCAACCTGCCGTGGCGCCTGGCCTGGGTGCTGCGCGGCTGGGCGGAGCCGTCGCTGCTGGAGGCCTACGAGCGCGAGCAGGCCCCGGTCGCGATCCAGGGCTCCGGCGAGATGGCCGAGGCGGCGCGCGCCTACATGGACCGCCGCGCCGGCGAGGTGTCGGCGATGGGCGACGGCGACTGGGGCAACGCCTTCACGCGCGCCCTGCTCGGCGTCAGCCTCGACGTCGACGGCAGCGGCGACTGGTCGATGGTCAAGAGAGGCGCCGCCCCGGCCGCGGTCCGCCCCGGCGACCGCGCGCCCGACCTGCCGCTGTTCGGGGAGGAGGGGATCGTCCACCTCCACGACCTCGCCGCCGACGACTTCCTCGCACTCCACTTCACCGACGTGCGGCGGCGGCCGCGGCTGGCGCAGGACGCGCTGCCGGGGCTGCGGCGTCTCGCGGTCAGCCGCTGGGACGCGCCGCACGACTCGGGCCTGCGCGAGCGCGCGCTGTTCGACCCGGCCGAGCGCGTCAAGCGCCGGCTCGACGTCGGCGACGACACGCTCGTGCTGCTGCGTCCCGACGCGCACGTCGCGGCGATCGTGCCGTTCGACCCGGCGTCGGAGGAGGACGTGGCGGGGGCGCTGTACGCCCGCATCGCGGGAATCGACCACCAGAGGGGAGCGGCCGCATGGCCAACGGCGACGTCGTGACGAATCCGGGCGGCGGCGAGATCGTGCTCGGCGACGTCGGCACCGAGATCGTCTTCGAGAACGAGCACGTCCGCGTCTGGGAGGTGCGGCTGGAGCCCGGCGAGGTGCAGGACTGGCACCTCCACCACCACCCGTACCTCGTGATCCCGATCGCGGGCGCCGACAACGTGATGGAGTTCCTCGAGGGCGGCGAGCAGCGCGCGCTGGAGGAGACCGTCGGCAGAGTCGTCTTCCGCCCGGCCGGCAGAGTCCACAAGCTGACCAACGTCGGCGCGACCACCTACCGCAACCGGCTCGTCGAGCTGAAGCACCTCGACGGGGACGAGGCATGAGCGCACCGGAGAACCTGTCGGAGCCGGGCGCGTACTCCGGCGCCGCCGGCGACGCCGCGCGCGCGACCGCGCCCGACGCGGAGGGCCTCGCCCGCTTCCGCGAGCTGCTGCTCGATCCGGACAGCCTCGACTGGTCCGACAAGTCGCTCGCGGGCCTCGCGCAGAAGATGCTGTGGCGCGACGACGCGACCGGCGCCTCGATCGCGCTCGTCCGCTTCCTGAAGGGCAGCGGCGTCCCGTCGCGCCACGCGCACGCCTCCAACCAGTTCATGTACTGCCTGTCGGGCCGCTACGCGTACACGGAGACCGGGATCACGCTGACGCCCGGCTCCTTCTACTGGAACCCGAAGGGGAGCCTGCACGGCCCGACGCTGGCGCAGGAGGACTCGGTGCTGCTCGAGTTCTACGACGGCCCCCACTACCCGACGCAGCCCGACTGGTACACCGACCCCGAGGACGCACGCTGATGCCCAAGCAGGAACTGGTCTCCGACAAGCTCGCGGTGCCGAACGGCCACTTCGCGCAGGCGACGTTCGCCGAGGCCCGCGGCCGGCTCGTCTTCATCTCCGGGATGACGGCGCGCAACCGCGACGGCGGCGTCACCGGCGTCGGCGACGTCAGCGCGCAGACCCATCAGGTCTGCCAGAACCTGCAGGCCGCGGTCGAGGAGGCCGGCGGCACGCTCGACGACATCGCGCGCGTCGACGTCTACGTCCGCAACATGGAGGACTTCGACGCGATCCACGCGGTCCGCCGCCAGTACTTCACCGGCGTCGCGCCGGCCTCGACGCTGGTCGAGGTGTCGAAGTTCGTCAACAAGGACTACCTGATCGAGATCAACGCGATCGCCGTCGTCGCCGACGGGGAGGGCTGAGGCCGTGAAGCTGGCACGCGCGCGCCTCGGCGACTCGGCTCGCACCGGCGCGATCGTCGACGGCGAGCGCGCCTTCGCGCCGCTGCCGGAGTCGCTCGGCGGGGTCGACGGGATCGTCCGCGGCGGCCCCGAGGCGCTCGCGGCCGCGCAGGCGGCGCTGTCCCAGTCGGAGCCGCTGCCGCTGGAGCGCGTGACGCTGCTGGCGCCGCTGACGCGCTTCAACCGCGACGTCCTCTGCACGGGCTGGAACTACTGGGACCACTTCGCCGAGTCGAGAGGCAAGCGCGAGGGTCAGGACGTCGACAGACCGGAGCATCCGACCTTCTTCACGAAGGGCCCGGACACGGTCATCGGCCCCGAGGACCCGATCGCCTTCGACCCCGAGCTGTCGGCGAAGTGGGACTACGAGGCCGAGGTCGTGCTCGTGATCGGCCGCGACGGCCGCTCGATCCCGGCCGAGAAGGCGTGGGAGCACGTCTTCGGCCTCTGCGTCGCCAACGACGTCTCGCAGCGCGATCTCCAGCGCGCCCACGGCGGTCAGTGGCTGAAGGGCAAGTCGATCGACGGCACGATGCCGCTCGGTCCGTGGATCACGACGCTGGACGAGGTCCCCGACCCGTACGATCTGCGGATCGTCTGCGAGTTGAACGGCAGCGTGATGCAGAACGCGTCCACGGCCCAGGTCGCGTTCCCCTTCGAGCAGCTGATCGCCGAGCTGAGCCGCGGCATGACGCTGCGAGCAGGGGATATCGTCCTGACCGGGACGCCGAGCGGCATCGGCAACGCGCGCGACCCGCAGGTCTTCTTGAACGATGGGGATACGGTGGTGACGAAGGTGACTGGCCTGGGGACGTTGGAGAACAAGATCGTGCGGACGGCGCTGACATGAGCCCGCGCGCGCCGGGCAGAGGGAACGGCAACGGACACGGAGGCGGCGGCGCCGTCGGCGGCGTCAGCCCCCTCGTCGCGCGCCCGGCGCGGCAGACCGCCGGCGACCAGGCCGAGGAGGCCGTCTTCGAGGCGATCATGGACGGGGCGATCCCGCCCGGATCGCCGCTGCGGCTGCAGGAGCTGGCCGAGCAGCTCGGCATGTCGATCATGCCGGTGCGCGAGGCGCTGCGGCGCCTGGAGGGCCTCGGCCTCGTCGAGATCGTCGCGCACAAGGGTGCATGGGTCCGGCCGCTGACGCTCGACGACCTCTACGACACCTACTTCACCCGCCTCAACCTCGAATGCCTCGCGATGCGCACGGCCGCCGGCCGCGTCTCCGAGGAGGAGGGCGCGCTCGCCCGGGCCGCGCTCGACGAGCACGTCGCCGCGCGCAGACGCGGCGACCACGTCGGCGCGCGCAACGCCCACGAGCAGTTCCACTTCACGATGTACCGCGCCTGCGGCTCCGACTGGCTGGTGCGCTCGATCGGCGCCGCCTGGCGCAACAGCGAGCGCTACCGCGTCGAGTCGATGCGCAACCGCAGACACGTCGCCAGACGCGCCGAGGAGCACGTCCAGATGCTGGAGGCGCTGGAGGCCGGCGACGCCGAGCTGGCCGTCCGTCTGCTGCACCAGCACCTGCTGTCGTCGGTCGAGCTGGTCGCGGCCGGGCTGGAGGGCGACGCGTCGCAGACGCGCGTCCAGCTGCCGACGGTCGACGAGCTGCTCCCGCGCAGCTCGTCGTAGCGCCGCCGGGCGGGCTCGCGCGTCGCGCGCAGGGCCGGCCCGTGC
>JAEXXR010000289.1 GCA_023405705.1 Actinomycetes bacterium | reverse complement strand
TCCGCGATCCACGCCGCGGCGCCGCGACCGCCGTGCACGTCGCGCACCATGATCCGCATGCCGGTCAGCGGCAGTTCGGCAAGCCGCGCCAGCGTCGCCATCCGCTCGCGCAGCTCGTCGACGTGGGCGTGCGCTGCACCGCGCGCGACGACCTCGATCGCCTCTGTCGCCGGATCAGCCATCCGCCGTCTCCGCGCCGGCGGGCGCCGGCAGGCGCGTGTCGAGCCAGGCGCGCAGCTGCTGGTCGGGGTGCGCGCCGACGAGGCGGTCGCGCTCGCGGCCGTCCTCGAACAGGACGAGCAGCGGGATCGACTGGACCTGGAAGCGCGCGGCGATCCGCGGCGCCGCCTCCGTGTCGAGCTTGACGACCTTCAGGCGCCCGGCGTAGTCGCGGCCGATCCGCTCGACGACCGGGGAGACCATGCGGCACGGCCCGCACCAGTCGGCCCAGAAGTCGACGAGCACCGGGACGGTCGCGTCGACCGCGCCGTCGAACGTCTCCTCGTCGGCGTCGACGATCCAAGGCAGGTCGTGGTGGCAGACCGCGCAGCGCGGGACCCCGCGCGCGACCACGGGCACGCGATTGCGTCTGCCGCAGTTCGGACACGCGATCGTGCTCGCCGCCATGGACGTCCCGTTAGGCCGGTCGACGCTCGTGTCAAGGCGAGCTGCCGCGGTCGAGCAGGTCGAGGTCCGCGCGCGAACGATGACACGCGGCAACGGCTGCGCGAGGTCGTCGAGCGAGACGCCTTCGCCGCGCCGTGCCTGCTCGATCCCCTCTTCCGTGCGTTCAAACGCGCCGGGGATGGCGTCACAAGCAACCGGACGATGTGCGCTGCGTCATATCAACCGGCCGACAACGCGCCCGCCGTTCGGTACTTCCGGCTGACATTCCCGCCGCCGCCCGAGCCGCGCAGCTAGCCCCAGAAACGCCGAAAGCCCCGCTTTCGCGGGGCCTTCGATTCATAGCGGGGGCGGGATTCGAACCCGCGACCTTCGGGTTATGAGCCCGACGAGCTACCAGACTGCTCCACCCCGCGGCGGACAAAAGATTCTAGCGAAGTCGCTCCGAAGGTGCGTGCCGGGGTGTCAGGGCGTCGCGGTCGCAGGGGGAAACCTTGGGAGACCTCCCGATGCGACGGGGGTCCGGACGCCGCACCATCGTCGCATGAGCTTTCGCGGAGCGCCGGCTGGACCGGCGGAGGAGACGACGATGACGAAGGTCCTGAAGACGGCGCTGCTGGCGGTCCTCGCGCTGGCGGCCGGCGCGGTCGGCGCGACGGGCGCGCATGCAGCCGCGTACTCGGGCAAGACGCGCGACGGCAGCAGCATCCGGCTGAAAGTCGCCGGCAACAAGGTCAGCGCGATCAGGACGACCGTGCCGACCTCCTGCTTGGAGACGACGGGCAGCTTCGGCACGCGCGCGGGCGCGGAGCTGTTCCAGCCGCCCGGCTCGTTCGCGCTCGGGCGCGCCGGCAGAGCGAGAGCGCTGCAGCCGGCGGCGATGAACGGCGGCACGAGAGCGACGAAGAACTACGCCGTCGACGTGCGCAAGGCCGGCGGGAAGCTGACCGGCAAGCTCAGCGTCAACTTCTCGTTCCTGCGCCCCGGCCCGGACATCTACAGCTCCTACGTCTGGATCTGCACCGGCTCGACGAAGTTCTCGCTCGCGGCCCGCTGAGCGACGCGGGCCCGGCGGACGGCGGCGCGCGGAGCACCCGACCGGTGCAGCCCGCCCGGCCCCGGCCGACCGGGCCGCCTCCGCCCCGCCTACGATCCGCGCCATGGCCTCCGTCTTCGTCACCCGCCGCTACCCCGGCGACGCGCTCGACCGCATCCCCGCCGCCGGCCACACGATGGACGTCTGGGAGGAGGACCGGCCCGTCGACCGCGCGACGCTGCTCGAGCGCGCCCGCGACGCCGACGCGCTGCTCTGCACGCTGACCGACACGGTCGACGGCGAGCTGCTCGACGCCTGCCCGCGGATCAGGACGGTCGCGAACTTCGGCGTCGGCTACGACAACATCGACGTCGCGGCGGCGGCCGCGCGCGGCGTCGTCGTCGGCAACACGCCGGACGTGCTTACCGACG
This sequence comes from Actinomycetes bacterium, assembly GCA_023405705.1. The sequence continues at coordinate 4,022 of JAEXXR010000289.1, read as the reverse complement.
CGACCGCCGACACCGCGTTCGCGCTGCTGCTCGCCGCCGCGCGCGATCTGCCCGGCTCGATCGACGTCGTCAAGGAGGGCCGCTGGGGCGCCTTCGAGCCGGGTGGCCACCTCGGCCGCGACCTCGCCGGCGCGACGCTCGGGATCGTCGGCGCCGGCCGCATCGGCGAGGCGGTCGCCCGCCGCGCCGCCGGCTTCGACATGCAGGTCATCACCAACACCAGCCGCGCCGGCACGCCGCTGCCTGAGCTGTTGGAGCGCTCCGACTTCGTCTCGCTCCACGTCCCGCTCAACGACGCGACCCGCCACCTGATCGGCGCCGCGGAGCTGAAGCGGATGAAGCCGACGGCGATCCTCGTCAACACCGCCCGCGGCCCGGTCGTCGACACGAGCGCGCTGATCGACGCGCTCCACGCCGGCGAGCTCGGCGGCGCCGCGCTCGACGTCACCGACCCCGAGCCGCTCCCTGCCGACCATCCGCTGCTCGCCGCGCCGAACGTGATCGTGCTGCCGCACATCGGCTCGGCGACGACGCGCACGCGCGCTCGCATGACCGAGCTGGCCGTCGGCAACGTGCTGGCCGGCCTCGCCGGCGAGCCGCTCCCCAACCCGGTCGCCCCGCCGCGCAGCTGAGCCCACGCCGCCGCGCCGCCCCGCGCCGCCACGCCGAGCCCGTAGGATCCCGCCGGGATGCGCATCGGAGCGGTCGACATCGGCACCAACTCGACCCGCCTGCTGATCGCGGACGTCACCGCCGACGGCCGCATCGCCGAGCTCGACCGCCGCTCGCAGGTGACCCGCCTCGGCGACGGCGTCGACCTCAGCGGGCGCCTGGGAGATCAGGCGATGGAGCGCGTCTTCGCGACGCTCGGCGCCTACCGCGACGCGCTCGACGCCGCCGAGGTCCCCGCCGACGCGCGCGTAGCCGTCCTCACCAGCGCCGTGCGCGACGCCGCCAACGGCGCCGGCTTCGCCGCACAGGTGCGCGATCGCTTCGGCCTCGACGCGCAGACGATCGCCGGCGAGCGCGAGGCGCAGCTGATGTTCCTCGGCGCGACGCACGGCCGCGACCCGGCCGACACGACGCCGCTGCTCGTCTACGACATCGGCGGCGGCTCGACCGAGCTGGTCGTCGGCCACGCCGGCCGCGTCGACTTCCACGTCACGACACAGGCCGGGGTCGTGCGCCAGAGCGAGCGCCACATCCACCACGACCCGCCGCAGCCGAGCGAGCTGCAGGCGCTCGCCGCCGAGATCCGGCGGATCATCGAGCAGCTCGTTCCGGCGGAGGTGCGCTCACAAGCGCGCGCGGCGATCGGCGTCGCCGGCACCGCCACCTCGCTGGCGGCGATCGACCAGGAGCTCGAGCCGTACGACCCGGCGCGCGTCCACGGCTACGTCGCCGAGCTCGGCACCGCCGAGCTGCAGCTGGCCCGGCTCGCACAGCTGCCGCTGGCGGAGCGGAAAGAGATCCGAGGTCTGCATCCTGACCGCGCGCGCGTGATCGTCGCGGGCCTGGTGATCCTGATCGAGGTGCTTCGCGCCTTCGGTTTCCGGCGCACCGAGGTGTCCGAGCATGACATCCTGCATGGAGTCCTGCTGGAGCGTGCGCGCGCCAAGTCGTAGCGCAACGACGAGCCATACCCGCGCCCGCCCACGCGCCAAACGGTGCTGGACGGATGTTCGATTGTTTGCGTGCGAACCGCTCGGGCAAACTCGGCCTGTCGGGCATCGGGTTCGTGCAAACGATTTCGCTGCCCGATCCATAGGTCCGGGCGAAGCCGCATGAACACGGCGCCTCCCGCCGTCCGGACCATTGAAAGGCCCTTTCAAGGCACGTACCCCTGCCCGTCCTGATTGGGCCACTTCGAGGAAACCGTCCGCACGACGCGGGCGGTTTCCTCTTTTTGGGTACAGAGTCGTATCGAAAGTCGGAGCTACGCCAGGTTCGACTTGCGCGGGTAGACGACGTCCGGGTCGGTCAGGACGTTGACGAGCGCCGGCTTGCCGGCCGAGAAGGCGCGGTCGAGCGCACCGCGCAGCTGGTCGGGCCGCTCGACCAGCTCGCCGTGGCCGCCGAGCGCCGTGACGACCTCGTCGTAGCGCGTCGCCGGCCGCAGCTCGGCGGCGACCGAGTAGCCGTAGAGGAACTCCATCGGGTGCTTCTCCAGCGCCCAGATGCCGTTGTTGCCCATCACGCCGACGACGTCGACGCCATGGCGCGCGAGCGTGTCGTACTCCATCCCCGCGAAGCCGAAGGCGCCGTCGCCGTAGATCAGCACGACCTGACGCTCCGGTCTCGCCATCTTCGCCGCGAGCGCGTAGCCGGGGCCGCTGCCGAGGCAGCCGAACGGGCCGGGGTCGAGCCAGCAGCCGGGCTCGTAGGAGTCGACCACGCGTCCCGCGTAGGAGACGAAGTCGCCGCCGTCGCAGACGACGATCGCGTTGCGGTCGATCACCTCGGCGAGGCCCTTGTACAGCCGCATCGGGTGCAGCGGCGCGCGCTCGTCGTTCAGCTCCGCCGCCTCCGCGGCGTGCTTCTCCTCCTCGACGCGGCGCAGCTCCTCGTGCCAGCGCGAGCGGTCGGGACCGCCGGCGCCCGCGGCGCGCAGCGCGTCGAGCGTCGCCGGCAGCGCGCCGTACAGCTCGGCGGCGACCGTGCGCGGATGCTCGCGCAGCGGCTCGGCGACGTCGATCGCGATCAGCTCCGTGTCGGCGCCGAACGACTCGCCGAAGCCGAGCCGGAAGTCCATCGGCACGCCGATCACGAGCGCGACGTCGGCGCCCTTCAGCGCCGCCCCGCGCGCCCGCGAGAAGAACAGGTCGTGGTCGGCCGGGACGCAGCCGCGCGCGAGGCCGTTGAGGAAGACCGGGATCCCCAGCTCCTCGACGAGCGCTCTCAGCGCCTCCTCGCCGTGGCCCCAGTAGAGGTTCGTGCCGGCCATGATCACCGGCCGCTCGGCCTGCTGCAGCAGCCGGCCGGCGCGCTCGATCGCGTTGCCGTCGGCGCCCGCGCCGAGGTGCGGCTGCAGCAGCCTCGCCTCGCTCTCGGGCTCGGCCGCCTCGCTGAAGACGTGGTCCATCGAGAAGTCGAGGAACGCGGGGCCCGAGTGGGGCGTCATCGCGACCCTCAGCGCGTCGTCGACGAGGCCGGGGATCTCGTCGGTGCCGTCGGGCGTCGTCGCGAGCTTCGTCAACGGGCGCGTGAAGGGGATGTGGTCGATCTCCTGCAGCGAGCCGCGGCCCCAGCGCAGCGCCGGCGCACGTCCGCCGAGCACGACGATCGGAGAGTTGTTCGACTGTGCCGAGCCGAGCGCGCTCATCGCATTGGTCACGCCCGGTCCCGCGGTGACGGCCGCGACGCCGGGCGCGCGCGTCACCTTCGCCCACCCTTCGGCGGCGAAGGCGGCGGTCTGCTCGTGGCGGACGTCGACGATGTCGATGCCCTCCTCGCGACAGCCGTCGTAGATCGGGAAGATGTGACCGCCGGAGAGCGTGAAGAGCTTCGTGACGCCGTGGGCCTTGAGGCGGCGCGCGATCAGACGACCGCCATGCAGCCGCGTCTCCTGTTGCGTGTCGGTTGACATGCGCCCGACTCTAATGCGCGGCTGGAGGCCGCGTAGCTGGTACGTGCGTGCACGACGTTTCGTACAAGTTGGGCAGGCTGTATGAGCTTCGTATGGAGGCATACAAAGGCCTTGCGCCGTTTGTAGGGAGCGCGCAATATGCGCCTAGGACGAGGAGATGGCACGACCTCCTTCGATCCCGATATGGACCGGGTGAGCCGACCGACCTCGGCGCCTCCCAACACCCGGTCTGCGACGCAACGCTCCGGACGGGCATGGACCCCCGACCTCGCCCGTCCCCAAAGGAGCCGTCGACAAGGAAGAGGCCCGGAAGGAGTCCGGGCCTCTTTCCTGTTCAAGGGGCGGGGACGGCCTCGCCGCGCGGGTCGGTCGGGTGGTCTCCCGGGATGGGCTCGGCCGGCGCCGAAGCCGCGCCCGCGGCGCCCGCTCCCCCGGC
>JAEXXR010000151.1 GCA_023405705.1 Actinomycetes bacterium | reverse complement strand
AGCGTGCCGAGCGAGCGGGGAGCCGTCGCACGAGCGCGCGCGGCGGCCAGGGGCGAGACGGAGCGCGACGGCGGGGCCGGGCGGTCGGCGGAAGCGGTGCGGATCAGGGCTCTGAGCATGCAGAAGGGGACCTTGACAGACGACCGCCTACCCTTCCTCGTCGTGAACGAGGCCTCCGTCCACCCGCTGCTGCGCCTGTGGCGCCGCGCACCGCGTCATCGCGGCCGGGTCGTGAAGGGAACCGTGTGGGCGGTTCTCAACCAGATCTTCGACATCCTGCCGGAACTCTTGATCGGCGTCGCGATCGACGTCGTCGTGCGGCAGGAGGGCAGCTTCGTCGGTCAGTGGACCGGGATCGACGACCGCGAGGCCCAGCTGCTCGTGCTCGCGGCCGCGACCGCGGTCGTCTGGCTGCTCGAGTCGCTGACCGAGTACCTCGCGCAGCGCGCCTGGCGGACGTTGTCGCAGGAGCTGCAGCACGACCTGCGCATGGACGCCTACGGCCACGTGCAGGATCTCGAGCTGGCGTGGTTCGAGGACCGCGAGGCCGGGAGACTGCTGACGATCCTCAACGACGACGTCAACCAGCTGGAGCGGTTCCTCGACGTCGGCGCGCTGCAGATCATCCAGACGGCGGTCAGCGTCGTCGCGGTCGGCGCGGTCTTCGTGATCATCTCGCCGCTGCTGGCGCTGCTCGCCTTCCTGCCGATCCCCGTGATCGTCGGCGGCTCGCTGCTGTTCCAGAGACGGCTCGAGCCGCGCTACGCGAAGGTGCGCGACCACGCCGGCCGGCTCGGCGGCCTGATCGGCGGCAACCTCGGCGGGATCGCGACGATCAAGGCGTTCGGCGCCGAGCGGCGCGAGTCGCTGCGCGTCGAGGCCGCCTCCGACGCCTACGCCGACGCCAACCGCGCGGCGATCACGCTCAGCGCCGCCTTCGTCCCGATCATCCGCGTCGCGATCCTCTGCGGCTTCATGGTGACGCTCGTCGTCGGCGGCCACCTGACGCTGAACGGGACGCTCGAGGTCGGCATGTACTCGGTGCTCGTCTTCATGACGCAGCGGCTGCTGTGGCCGCTGACCGCGCTCGGCGAGACGCTCGACCTCTACCAGCGCGGCACCGCGTCCATGCGGCGGATCCTCGACCTGATCGACGCGCCGGTCAGCGTGCGGCCGGGGACGCGGGAGCTGCCGCCTGCGGTCGCAGGCGAGCGCGGGCGGGCCGTCACCTTCGACGCGGTCGAGTTCGTCTACCGCGACGGCGACGGCAGCGTCCGCACGCGCGTGCTCGACGGCCTCGACCTCGACGTGCGCAGCGGCGAGACGCACGCGATCGTCGGGCCGACGGGCGCCGGCAAGTCGACGGTCGTGAAGCTGCTGCTGCGCCTCTACGACGCCGAGGGCGGGACGGTCGCGATCGACGGCGTGCCGGTCGAGCAGCTGTCGTTCGAGAGCCTGCGCGGCGCGATCGGCTACGTCGGCCAGGACACCTTCCTGTTCGACGGCTCGGTCGCCGACAACCTCCGCTACGGCGCCCCCGACGCCAGCGACGAGCAGCTGCGCGCCGCCGCCGAGGCGGCCGAGGCGCACGAGTTCGTCGCCGCGCTGCCGCACGGCTACGACACGCCCGTCGGCGAGCGCGGCGTGCGGCTGTCGGGCGGCCAGCGGCAGCGGCTGACGATCGCCCGCGCGCTCGTGCGCGACCCGGCGATCCTCGTGCTCGACGAGGCGACCTCCGCGGTCGACAACGAGACCGAGGCGGCGATCCAGCGCTCGCTGCTGCGCGTCAGCCGCGAGCGGACGACGATCGTGATCGCCCACCGCCTCTCGACGATCCGCCACGCCGACCGCATCCACGTGCTCGACGGCGGAACCGTCGCCGAGGCCGGCACCCACGACGAGCTGCTCGCCCGCCGCGGCCGCTACGCGGCGCTGTGGGCGGTCCAGACCGGCGAGGTCGCCCAGGCGGCCCAGCCGGACATCGCGCTCGACTGACCGGGTTCCCCGGCGGCGCCGAGGTGGCACGATCCGTCGGTCGTCACCTGAGGAGACCCCAGAGCAATGACCGATGTCGTGATCGCTTCCGCCGCCCGCACCGCCGTCGGCGGCTACGGCAAGACGCTGAAGGACGTGCCGCCGAACGAGCTCGGCGCGATCGCCGCGCGCGCGGCGATCGAGCGGGCCGGGCTGGCGCCCGAGCAGATCGAGCACGTCGTCTTCGGCAACGTGATCCACACCGAGCCGAGAGACATGTACATGGCGCGGGTCGTCGGCGTGAAGGCCGGCATCCCGCAGGAGACGCCCGCCTTCACCGTCAACCGCCTCTGCGGCACCGGCGTGCAGTCGATCGTCTCCGCCGCGCAGGCGATCCAGTCCGGCGACGTCGACGTCGCGCTCGCCGGCGGCTGCGAGTCGATGAGCCGCGGCCCGTACTGGCTGCCGGCCGGCCGCTGGGGCGCGCGGATGGGCGAGACGACCGTCACCGACCCGGTCTCGGGCGCGCTGACCGATCCCTTCAACGACATCCTGATGGGCGTCACGGCCGAGAACCTCGCCGAGCGCGGCTCGATCACGCGCGAGCAGCAGGACGCCTTCGCGGTCGAGTCGCACCGCCGCGCCGCCGCCGCGCGCGACGCCGGCAAGTTCGAGGGCGAGATCGTCCCGGTGCTCATCAAGACGCGCAAGGGCGAGCTGGAGTTCAAGGTCGACGAGCACATCCGCGACGACGCCTCGATCGAGGGGATGGCGAAGCTGAAGCCGGTCTTCAAGCGCGACGGCGGCACCGTCACCGCCGGCAACGCGTCGGGCATGAACGACGCCGGCGCCGCGACCGTGCTGCTGAGCGCAGCGAAGGCGCAGGAGCTGGGCGCGCCGGTCAGAGCCCGCATCCTCGGCTACGCGACCTGCGGCGTCGACCCGAAGATCATGGGCATCGGCCCGGTCCCGGCGATCAGGAAGGTGCTCGACCGCACCGGCGTGACGCTCGACCAGGTCGGCGTCTTCGAGCTGAACGAGGCGTTCGCCGCGCAGGCGCTCGCCGTCATGCAGGATCTCGACCTCGACCCGGCCAAGGTCAACCCGAACGGCGGCGCCGTCGGCCTCGGCCACCCGATCTCCGCGACCGGCACCGTCATCACGGCGAAGGCGATCTCGGAGATGGAGCGCGAGGGCCACGACTACGGGATCGTCTCGCTCTGCATCGGCGGCGGCCAGGGCATCGCCCTGCTGCTCGGCAAGCCGTAGCGAGGGGTCCTCGCGATCAGGCGGCGCCGGAGCGGCGCCGCCTCATCTCGGCGCGACGTCGACGGCCTGGTCGAACGCCAGGCCGCTGCCGCCCGAGAGCCGGCCGGTGCCCTTCTGCGCGCCGAGCCAGAGGAAGACGGTCCCGTCGCGCCAGCGCGTCCGCTGCCACGCCTGCGTGACGCGCGAGCCGGCACGCGGGACCTCCTCCTCGTTGAGGTAGTAGGGAGATCTGGTGAGGCCGTCGAGCCCGGGGCGCATCAGCGTCGTGCGCGGCCGCACGACGCCGGTCGGTCTGACGCTGTCGCCGTCGATGAAGCGCGGCAGCGACGCGCGCTGCAGGCGGATCTGGCGGTCGCTGCCCGGCTCGTGGACGGGGACCAGCGGGATCCACTGCTCCGGCACCTGCGTCATCGCCTCGTAGCGCGCTCTCGCCGTCGTCGTGAACGGCGGCGGCGGGAGCGTGCCGCCGCGGATCCGCTCGAAGTGCGCGCGCGTCTGCAGGCCCGCCTCCGAGCCGGGGCGGCTCGTGCCGTCGGGCAGCGGGACGGTCTGCTCGACCGCCCATGCCATGTTCGCCATCTCGTCGTGGACGAGCAGCACCTCCTCGACCGCCTCGCTCTCCTGCGACTTCGGGACGGTCGGGAGCAGCAGCAGCGAGCGGTCGGCCTGCTGGGAGAGGTCCTGCCCTCTGACGCTGACGTTGAAGAGCGACCAGCGCTGCCAGTCGTCGTCTCTGCCGCGGCCGGCCGGCTCGATCCAGGTGCGCTCTCCGAAGACGTTCGTGACCGCCATCCCGCGCACCGTCGCGACCGAGCCGGCGTCGAGCGTGCACGGCAGCACGAACCAGTCGTTGGAGTAGACGAGCGCGAACTCGAGGAACAGCAGCTTCGCGACGTCGGTCGTCGCCGCGTCGACCTGGCCGAGGTTGGTGCGGCGGTCCTCGAACGCCCACCAGCGCGCGTTCGGCATCCCGTCGAAGGCGACCGGCGAGGGCAGCGCGGTGTAGGTGACGGCGCCGGGCAGGTCGGCCGGGTTCTCGCCGTGGGGGTCGAGCGTGGAGGCCTCCGGGTCGACGTCGACGGCGTGCCAGTCGAGGCGTCCGCCGTGATACTCGTCGGCGACGAGCACCTTCTCGCCCTCGCCGGCCGGTGCCGAGCAGGCGAAGCGGTACTCCATCCGCGGCGGCTCCCAGGCGTCCTGCTCGACCGGCTCCGAGAAGGTCCGCGCCGCCCAGTCGAGCAGCCGCTGGCCGGCCGCGTCGAGCGCCGGGCCATGGGCCGCTCTTCTGAGCGCGATCCCGTCGGAGGCTCTGTGCGAGCCCGTCTGGCGCAGGTGCGCGAGCAACGCGCCGCCGTCCATCGCGCGGCCGGCCGCGGCGGCGTAGGCCTGCCACACCTCGGGGTGGGCGGCGCGGCCGGCATCGGCCTCGCTCGCCGGGTCGGGCTCGGTGACCGGATAGGCGTCGAGGTATGCCTGGCGGTAGTCGCCGATCGGCGCGATCAGCTTCAGCCACCAGCGGCCGATCGCCAGCCGCACGTCGAGGCCGAAGCGGATCGGGCGCCGCTCGACCGCGCACTCCAGCGGGGTCCGCTCGTCGAACGCCTCCGGCGCGTGCTCGCCGGGCTGGTAGCGCGTCAGCCGCGTGCGCTCGACGTGCAGCTTCGCCTCGACCGGCGAGCCGGCGTCCTCGCCGTGGAACTCGCCCAGCTGCCACTGGCGCGAGAGGAACCACAGCGGGTCGCGCACCTCGGCGCGCAGCGCGCGCTCGAAGGAGATCGTGCGCGGCCGGCCCTCCAGCCGGTTCCAGATCGTGATCGAGGGGAAGCGCCGCTCGACGAGCGCCTCGTGCAGCTTCTCGACGCCGAGCACGTCACCCATCGCCGGCCTCCTTCCGCGCCAGCTCGCTGACGCCGGGGTTGTTGCGCGCCAGCGCGAGGCCGATCGAGAGGCCGCGCAGCGTCGTCGCGGAGACGGTCGCCGGCAGCAGGCGCGCGTAGGGGGTGCGGTCGACGTGGACCGGCTCGACCGCCCGTCTTCTCGCCATCGCGAGCGTGTCGTCGAGCGCGCCGACCACGTCGTCCCAGTTCCAGGCGCCGGTGCGCTGCGTCGGCAGCACCAGCAGCAGCGCCTGCGGCGGCTCCGAGTTGGGGCGGTCGAAGTGGGTCGCGATCGCGGTCTCCTGCGTCTCGGCCGGGATCACCTCGGTCCACTCGTCGAGCAGCAGGCCGCAGCGGCGCGCGGCCGGGTCGAAGCCGGCCGGCAGCGCGGCGGTGTAGAGCAGCCGGTCGCGGTCGAGTCTCGCGTCGGGCGGGAAGCCGAGCGCGAGCCAGTGGTCGCCGGGCAGGAACGGGAACTGGAGCGGCGTCAGCGCCGGCTCCGCCAGGCCGAAGGCGCCGGCCTGCAGCACGACCTGCTCCCACGCTCTCGCCTGCTCGCGCACGCGCGCGACGCCGGTCAGCCACTCGTCGACCGGCAGCTCGACGCCGAGCGTCCCGGTCAGATGGGCCGTCAGGTCGCCATTGCCGAAGGCGGCGATCGCCTCGGCCGTCTCCTGCGCCTGCGCGGGCTGCACGCCCGCGTCGGGGACGAGCGTGAACTCGTCGCCGAAGATCGCTCTCGCGGCCGCGTCGAGCGCCTCGACCCGCGCCGTCGCGGTCGCCGCGGCGTCGTGCTGGGCGAGCAGCGCTCTGGCGGCCGCGGCGCGCCGCTGGACCTCGGCGAGCACGACGACGGCCGCGCTCAGCAGGTCGGTGTGGAGCGTCGCCAGCGCGGCCTCCTCGGGCCCGAGGTCGAACGGCTCCAGGTCGACGTCGGAGAACGGCAGCAGGCCGGCCGCCGCTCTCAGC
>JAEXXR010000132.1 GCA_023405705.1 Actinomycetes bacterium | reverse complement strand
CCGCAACGGCGACGACGGCAGCGGCCGGCCGACCGAGGGCGGCTGGGGCCTGGAGATCGTCGCCGCGATCGCCGACGACTGGGGCGTCGAGCGCTGCGACGACGGGACCGTCGTCTGGTTCGCGCTCTGAGGCGCGCCTACGCCTGCTCGGCGACGATCAGCTCGCGCCGCTCGTCGGTGGTGTCGGCCGGCACGAGCACGGCGAGCAGCGAGTTGAGGTCGATGTCGCGCTGGGTCGGCAGCGCGAACCGCAGCTCGCGCTTGACGGTGTAGACGTTGCGGCGCCCCTCGCGCACGCGGGCGACGTAGCCCGCCTCGATCAGGTCGGAGACGATCCGCTGCGCCGCCCGCTCGGTGATCCCGACCGATTGGGCCATGTCGCGGATGCGCACACGCGGATCGTGGGCGATGCACAGCAGCACGAGACCGTGGTTGGTCAGGAACGAGAACGGGGGCACGTCACCAGTGTACTCATTGTGACCGAGATGACACGAATTCCGAAACCCGAATGAGATGTCGTGTATGGTCGTCTCAATGGCCGCAGCCGAACACCCCGCCGCGTCCGCCGACCAGGCAGGACGACCAAGAGGGAGCTGATGCGCGTGAGCGCCATCGACGACCCAGCCCATGAGCGGACCGACCGCCTCTTCGGGCTCTCCGCCGATCTCGACGGCCGCCGGGCGACGCTCCGGCCGCATGGCGAGGTCGACATCGCGACCGCGCCGGCGATCGAGCAGCAGGCTCACGCACTGTGGCAGGAGGGCGCCGAGGAGCTGGTGCTCGACCTCGGCTCCGTCACCTTCTTCGACTCCAGCGGCTTGCGCCTGCTGATCCGCCTGCAGACCAGAGCGGAGGCGCACGAGCGCCGCGCGCTGCTGCTCGACGACTGCTCCCCCGCGGTCGCCCGCGTGCTGGAGCTGACGCGGCTCACCGGCCGCTTCCGGCCGGCCGGCTGAGCGCTCTCGCCGCAGCGCATGGCGCTCGCCGTCGTGACCAACCGGCTGCCGGGAAGCCCGAGCGACCGAACGGATCGGTCACCACGTCGCGTCGACCATGTCACCGCCCGCGGCGACCGGTCAGCGAGCCGATGCCGCGTCGCGACCGTCCGGTCCGCGCGACATCGCGCAGCCATTTCTGAGCGGGTCTCGCCCGGAAGCGGGCAGACAGTTCGTGAAGCGTGTCGCGATCGAGCGCCGACGTGACGCTCGCGCCCAGCAGCGTCGCGCGCTCCCGTGTGAGCGCCTCCGCAGGCAGATGCCCACCGTCGACCTCTTCTGCGGCCCAGAGCGCGACGTTCATCGCCGCACGCGATCTCTCCCCGCGCAGGCGAGCGATCGCGCGCAGCATCGCGCCGACGACCGGCTCCCCCGCGACGCCCGCGACCGAGACCGCATGGGCGTACGCCCACCAGGCCTCCAGCGACTGAGGCCTCGCCGTCGGCGCGTTCGCCGATCGCACCAGCGCGTCCACGATCAGCTCGGTGGCGACGTCAGCACCTGAGGTCCCGAGCGCCGCAGCGGACCGCACCGCAGCGCTCAAGCTGCGATCCGCCACCCGCGTACCGGCGCCGAGCGCCTCTGACACCTTCAGGACGTCCGCCCACACCCCGGACTCATCTCCCCGTTCGGGTGACAGCGTGCGCCACGGCAGGAGCGTCAGCGGTCGCGTCGAGTCGCGCTCCTCCCGCAACACGTCGACGTACGTTTCGAGCAAGAGCCGCTGCCAAGCCGGATCGGTGACGTGGCGCAGCGCGAGGAGCGCACGCACCTGATCGAGGCGCTCCCGGGCGCCGGTGCGCACGACCGCATCCCACAGCCAGCGCTGGGCCTCCCCTCTGCAGAGAGCGTTGACCTCCCGCGCGACGACGACGGCGCTCGCCGGGTCCGCGCTCGCCAGCGCGTCCCCGAGGGCGTCGAAGAGATCGCCCCCTGGTGCGCCGACGACGGCCCGCAGAAGCCCCCCGTCGTGCAGCACGGCGCGGACCAGTTCCGCCGGCGGCACGGCACCTGGCGACCGCGATGCGGACTCGACCCGCCACGCATGTGGGAGCGTGCCGTCGACGAAGACGCTCGGGGCCAGATCCGACCGACTCAGCAGGCCGTCGATCGCACGCGCCAGCTCGGCGTCGGGCTTCGCGTCGACGCACAGTCGCAGCAGCGTGTGGGCGTCTGCAGCGCTCATCCGCCCGGTGAGCCCGGCGACGTGCCAAGCCACGACAGCCTTCGCCGCGGTCGGAGCCGCGAGCGAAGGATGCGCGTCACCGAATTCGGCCAGGTGCGCGACGGCCTCGCTCGGCGGCAGCTCGGCCCAGCTCCGGACCAGGCTCTCGACGAGCGCGTCGTCGATGCTCTCGCCCGGCGCACGCAGGAGGGTGGCCAGCGCCCCTGGGATCCGCTCTGCGATCGCGCTCACGACCTTCCCCGCGCGCGGTGCCGTGAGCATCCACGTCGTCAACCCTCTGCTGCGCGCAATGCGGTCCCACCGTTCCGGCGAGATCGCCCCCGCGCCGTCGTCGTGGCCGATCGCGGCCCAGTCGGCGAGCCGCTGAGCCAGCGCCACCGGCGAGCCGGCCTCCGCGAGCGCCTCCGACACGATGCTCGTTGCCGTCGCCTCGCCGCCGGCGCTCTCGCGCAGGAGCGTCGCCGCGGCCAGCCAGATCGGGCCGGGCTCGTCGTCGCCCGCGATCGCTCGGAACGCTTCCGTCGGCGGCGGTCCGGCCACGAGGTCGTAGCCGGTCGCATGCTCAGCCTCCTCCGCGGTCGAGAACGAGAGCAGGCCGACCGCGTCGGGCACGAGCTCGGAGATCCGTGCGGCGACCGCGACGGCGACCGGCGGTTCCAGGTCGATCGACGATCGCCTCAGCTCGGCGAGGTTGCGAAGGTAGCCGGCGAGCGCCGCCAGCTCGAGCTGGTCGCTGACGTCCGCAACCCAGCCCAGGCCCAGCTGCTCCGGGTCGGTGATCGGCGACAGCTGCCCGACCGGCTCCTCCGGTGGAGCTCTCTGCCAGATCGGCGCGTCGTTGAGTCCGGCGAGCTGTCGCGGCGTCAGCGTGCCGGACGAAGAGACGAGCAGATGAACGAAGAAGGCGCCGGGGCGGCCGAACACGTCGCGGCCGGTCGGCGTCCGGTTGAAGACGAAGACGAGGCCGTCGTGCTCGGCCCAGCCGAAGCTGGCCCGCTCCGGGCGGTAGCAGCGGGCGAGGGCAGCGATCGTCGCGGGCTGCCGACGATCGGCCAGCGCGCCCGACGCCGCGACGATCTGCTCGCGGTTGACGCCGTCGACGCCGTGCGGTGACCAGCCGTACCAGAGCTGACCGACGATCACGTGTCGAGCAACGAGATCAGGAGCCGGAACAGCTCGGCCACGCCCTGTGGCTCACCGCCCGGGGGCTGCGGCGCGATGAACCGCCAGTGGACGTTGCCTTCCCACCGCTCCGCAGCGGCCACGACTTCGCCGTCTCCCAGCGAGCGCAGCGCAGTCTTCACGGCATCGCCGGAGTCATCCTGCACGGAGACGGGGAACGGGAGCAGGTCGGCCTTCGAGACGGCGACCACGAGCGGCGGCAGCCTCACCATGCGCCCTTCCGCATCGACCGCTCCGCGCATCTGCAGATCGTCGAAGATGCCGTGGAGAAGGACACCCTGGTCGACCTCGACGTTGGCCGATCCGGACAGGACCTTCTGGCGCTGCGAATCCTCGGGGTCGTAGAGGAAGACGACGGCGTCGGCCCACAGCACCGGCGCCGCGCGATCGAGCCGCAGCTCCGGATTCATCAGGTCCTCTCCGGCGACATCGTGGAGAAGCACGACGGCGGGATCCCTGCGAGGTCCGATGCGCGTGTTGAACTCGTACGGAGGATGGAACTCCGCCGCATCGCTGCGTCTCGTTCTCTCGCCGACGCGATAGGAATGCAGGATCGCCGACAGTGCTCTGAGGCTCGCTTCCGTGCCGGCGAACTGCTCGACGCCGATGACTCCGGCACCATGCTGCCCGATGATGTGGACGAGCGCTGCGACCGTCGTTGTCTTCGTCGCGTGCTTGTGACCGACGAAGGCGATCGAGAACGGGTCGCTGTGATCGATCGCTGCGGGCAGCGGGTGGACGCAGACGGGACAGCCACGAGCCGGCCGCGCTCGCATCCCGCCTCTCGCCTGTGCCAGTTCGGCGGCTGTCGGTAACGTCGGCGCCGAGGCACCGAGGTTGAGCGGGAACCGTCGCTTCGGCGGCTCGACCCGTGGTGGCGGGGCCGCCAGGACGACCCGCGATCTGCCATCGACGAACGATTCGACGCGTTCGTCGACGGTCCAGCGCGTGCGCGGTCCGCCTGGCCGCCGGCGGATCTCGGCAGACGCCTTGTCACCTGCCTCCCCGTCCGCGCCGAACAGCTCAGCCTCGCTCAAGGCCTCCCCCGACACGGTCAGCGTCGTGAGGATCGGACAATCGGCGAGCCGGACCACGCCGCCGTGGTGCGGACAGAAGCGCAGCGTGTCGAAGGTGGGAGGCGCGAGGCGTCGTGCGGTGGCCGACATCAGACGGTCGCCGCCACTGTGATCGATATGACGGTCACCATCAGAAGGAGCGCCAGACCCCACTTGCGATTGTCCTCATCGATCACACGCCCGTGATCGCTCGGCTGCTTGGAGATCCACATCACGAAGAAGAACGCCTCCATCGCACCGAGCGCCAGGTTCGCGACGGCGAGCGGAGCGTCGAACAGGAAGACACTGCTCGCCACCAGCCCGGCGACGATCGCCAGTGCGACAACGACGTTGTCGCTGATCTTCTGCAGCGCGTCCGGCTGACCGTCCAGCGTCGCGAGCGCGAACGCGCCCCACGCCGTGGGCAGGAGGAAGAAGATGACCGCGCGTACGCCTTCGCCGTAGTCGTCGAGGAAGGCGAGGAGCGCGATGACCGCCGCGACGATCGCGATCAGCAAGACGCCGAGCTGTGCGTAGAGGACCGACACCACCCACTCGGCGCCACCGCGCACCCGCGTCTCGGTCGTGGTCCGGACGTCTGAGCCCTTCTTGTCTGCGCGTGGCAACTCTTCTCCCTTTCGCGATCAACTGGTCAGAGATACGGCCAAGACGACGAAGAGCAGCGTCATCACGAATGCCACCGCGCCGAGCAGCGCCGCACGCTTGAGCGATGACGAGGCACCGGCCGGTGGACCCGTTCGCGCGTCCTGCTCGGCGACCGACCGGGGCCTCGCCGACGGCGAGACTGGGCGAGGCGAGACGGCGACAGGGGCGTGCCGCAGTCCGCCCGCGATCCGGTCGAGCAGGTCTTCGACGCCGTCGGTGTGCAGCCGCGACTGCGGATCCGGATGGAGTGCGAGCAGCAGCGGCGAGGCAACGCGATCGGCACCGGCCGCAGCCAGCATCGTCCGCCCCTGCTCCTGCCAGCCCCGCCGGGTCGCGGGCGGGTGGTGGAGCGTCAACTGGTGGAAGATCAGCGCGGCGAACGCGTAGCGGTCGGTCGCGGCTGTGTATGGCGCGCCGTCCTCCAGTTCCGGGGCGAGGTAGCCCGCGGTGCCTGCGAGCGTCGAGAGCCGGCGCTGCTGATGAAAGCTCCGCACCAGGCCGTAGTCGACCAGTCGAGCGCGCTCACCGACGACGACCACGTTCTCCGGTTTCACGTCCCGATGGACGTGCTCGGTCTCGCGGTGGAAGGCGTCGAGACCGGCGGCGCAACGTCTGAGCACGTCGATGCGCCGCTCCACGTCGTCGACGCCCCTGGACCATTCGAGGAGGTCGGCCCCGGCGGCCCATGTCGTGACAAACGCCGGTAACCCGACCATCCATTCAGGCGCCGCCCCACCCGGTGGATCGGCGACGCGGAAGACGACCTGGACCGGCACGAAGCCGTCGTGCGAGAAGCTGCGCATCACCTGCGCCTGCTCCCGCCAGGTCGTCAGGACCGCCTCCTTGTCGACGAGCGCGCCGAAATACCGTTCGGGCGTCAGCACCTTGACGGCTACGGGGAGACGACGGCCGCCTGCTCCGACCTGCCACGCCCGCCAAAGACGTCCCTCGGCCCCGCCCTCGTGCTCCTCGACGAGTTCGTAGCGCGTTTCCTCCCCAGCGTCGTAAATGTCGACGTTTCTCGACATCGACCGCGAGAGTCTACTTTGCGGTAATCAATGTGGTGCCAGTCAAATATGGAGCTTGCGGGGCACGAGCGCCTGAGCGAGACTGAGCCGCCCATGCCGTCCTCCGCAGACGACTTCCGCAGCGATCTCGACAGCTATCTGCGCGACGTCGCACAGCACGACGACTCGCTCGCAGCGGAGCTCACCGACGCCGAGCTGTCCCAGGCCGTCGATGACGCCAGCGCCCGCCTTGGGCCGTTGTGGGCTGAGCGCGGGCCGGCGCCGCCACCGCAGCCTCCGCCGCCCGCGCTGCGCCGCTCGTCCGGATGGGCGGCCATCGCAGTGGCGCTGCCGTTGACGGCTGCGATGGGCTCGCTCGTCGTCGCGGTCGTCTCCGACATACCGAGGCTCGAGTTCGTCGGCGCCGCGGGGGCTGCGCTTCTGGCGATCGTCGCGCTGATGACGCGCATGCTCACGCGCACCGAAGAACAGCTCGAAGAGGTGGCGGAGCAGGCGATCGAGACCGCCCAGCAGGAGCGCCGCACCACCTTCCGGCGACAGGTCGCGCTGCCGGAGCTGCGCGCAGCGATCGACAGAATCCGCAGCGTCGACTTCTCGACCGTACGCGGACAGCTCCAGGCGGACGGTCTGCGCGAGCTGGTCGATCCGTCGCTCGATGTCGATCTCGATGCCCAGCGAGAGCTCTCGCGCCTGCTGACCGAGCTGCGCAGCGGGAGCATCGGCGTCGCCGGGTTTCGCGGCGCGGGGAAGACGACGCTCCTGCAGGCAGCGGCCTCCGGCCGGCTTGCCGCGCCGGGCCGGTCGTCTGCGCTCGGCCTCTCGGTCTCCGCGCCGGTCAGCTACGACCCGCGCGAGTTCCTCACCCACCTGTTCGCACAGCTCTGCCTGACAGTGCTCGGCGATCGCGTCCTCGATCGCCACTACGAGGAAGCGCGCGACGCCCGGCGGCGAGCGAGCCTGGGCGGGCTGGGCGCCACCCTCGGCCTGGTCGGCGTGCTGTTCGGCGCCTATGCGGCGGTGGCAGGCCAGCGATCGGCGACCGCGCTCTCCGGCTTCCTGATCGCCGCCGGCGTGGCGTTCCTGTCCGCTGTCGTCCTCGGCATTCTCTTCCCGTTCAGGCTCTCCCGACAGGCGGAGGCCAGTCGCGACGGCGACCCGAGAGCCGTGCAAGACGCCTGGAGCGAACTTGCGAAGCTGCGCTACCTCGAGACCACGACGCACGAGCTGAGCACTGAGCTGCGCATCTCGCAGCTCAGATTCGGGGGCCGGAGGGGCGTCAGCCACGCCAGTCAGGCCTCGACGACGCCTGAGCTGGTCGACCGCTACATGCAGCTTCTCACGACGGTCGCCGAGGAGAGCTCCGTGGTGATCACGATCGACGAGCTCGACAAGATGGCATCGACCGCCGAGGTCGAGCGCTTTCTCAATGGCATCAAGTCGATCCTCGGGCAGCGCGGCGTCTTCTATCTCGTCTCCGTGTCCGACGACGCGCTGCGCGCCTTCGAGCAGCGCGGTCTCCCGATCCGTGACGCCTTCGAGAGCGTCTTCGACGAGGTCATGACCGTCGAGCCGCTGTCGCTCGGCGGCGCGACGGCGATTTTGCGCCGGCGCGTGCTCGGACTGCCCGCACCGTTCGCAGCCCTCTGTCATGTCGTCGCGGGCGGTCTGCCGCGAGAGCTGATCCGCTGCGCCCGGGAGATCGCGTTCGAATACGAGCAGGACGCGTTGCTGTCGACGGTCGCACGCGGGCTGTTGGAGCGGCGCGGCACCCGGCGGGAGCAGGCGGCCGAGATCCTCGCGCGGCGCAGCGTCGGACCGGACGGCTGCCAGCCGTTGCTCACCTGGCTGCGCGGTCTCGAACCGGTCCGCTCTCCCGTGGATGCGCATGCGCGGACCGAGATCCGCCCAGTGCTCGAGGAACTCGGGGCGCTGCGAGCCGGTGGGGCGGACGCCGCAACGGTCGACGCGCTGTCGCTCAGTGCGCTCGAGCTCGCCGCGGGTTGGTACCACGGTGCGACGGTGATGGAGTTCTTCGGTGGGCTCGACGAGCCGTCCTTCGTCGCGGCATGCTCCGAGGAAGGAGGCAGACCAGCCGCGATCGAACTGCTCGCGCTGGCGACGCTCGACCTCGGCGCCGCGCCCGCGCTCGCCTGGCAGACAGTCAACCGCTTCCGCGAGACGGTCGGCCTTCCACCGCGTGACTATCCCCAGGCCGACCTGCTCGTCGGCAGTTGACGAGCCGCCCTACGCCGCGCCCTCCGCGGCCCGCTCGACGGGCCGCGGGGCGAGCACGCAGCGCAGCGGCCCGCAGGTCAGCTCGACGGTCGCGCCGGCGAAGAAGCGGCCGTCGGTCGTGACGCGCTCGGGACGCAGCGCGATCAGGCCGGCCAGCTCGTGCGCGGCGCGCG
>JAEXXR010000045.1 GCA_023405705.1 Actinomycetes bacterium | reverse complement strand
GCTCGGGACCGTAGCCCGCGGCGCGCAGCGCCCGCTCGGCGCGATGGCTCAAGACGGTCAGCCGCTCGACGGTCCAGACGTGGCCGGCCAGCTCGGCCAGCAGCGCCGCGTGCCAGCCGGAGCCGGTGCCGACGTCGAGCACGCGGTCCTCCGCGCCCAGCTCCAGCAGCTCCAGCATCCGCGCGACGATCAGCGGCTGGGAGATCGTCTGGCCGCGCCCGATCGGCAGCGGCAGGTTCTCGTAGGCGCGGTCGCGCAGCGCCTGCGGCACGAACAGGTGGCGCGGGACGGCCGCGACCGCCGCCAGCACGCGCCGGTCGCGCACGAGCGGACGCAGTGACTGCGCGAGCTCCCTCGCCTCGTCCATGTCGGGAAGGTTCCCGTCCGCATCTGCCACCATGCTGGCTTCTCGGTATGTCGGGGACCCCGCCGCACATCATGCGACGGCGCGTCGTGGCGCTGCTCGTGCTCGCCGCTGCGATCGCCGCCGTCGTCGCGCTCGTCGTCTCCGTGACGGGCGGTGACGAGACCCCGTCCGCGCGCGCCGGGGCGACGACGCCTGCCGGCGCGAGCAGAGAAGGCGCGGCGAGACGAGGCACGGCGGCGAGAGCGCCGGTCGCCGACCCGACGACGAGACGCGACATGGGCGAGCCGGGCCCGCCGCGGCCGGTGCCGATCCTGATGTACCACGTCACGACCGACCCGCCGGCGAACGCGCCCTTCCCCGACCTGTACGTCAGACGGTCGGAGTTCGAGGACCAGATGACCGCTCTGCACGACGCCGGCTACGTCGCCGTCACGCAGCGCGAGGTGTGGGACGCGTGGCACAGAGGCGGCCCGCTGCCCGCGAGACCGGTCGTCGTCTCGATCGACGACGGCTATCGCTCCAACTGGCTCAACGCCCGCCCGATCCTGCAGAGACTCGGCTGGCCGGCCGTCCTCAACCTGAAGATCGGCAACCTGCACGAGCCCGACTACGGCGTCACGCCCGGCCAGGTGAGAGCGCTGATCGGCCTCGGCTGGGAGATCGGCTCGCACACGATCGACCATCCCGACCTGACGACGGTCGACGCCGCTGCGCTCGCGCGCGAGGTCGGCGAGTCGCGCAGACGGCTGCAGAAGGCGTTCGGGGTCCCGATCGACTTCTTCTGCTACCCGGCCGGCAGATACGACGACGCCGTGATCGCGGCCGTCGAGGCGGCCGGATACCTCGGCGCGACGACCGTCAACCCGGGCCTCGCCTCGCCCGAGGAGAGCGCCCGCTTCGAGCTGAACCGCGTCCGCGTCAGCTCCGGCCGCTCCGGCGCCTCGCTCGTCGACGAGCTGCGCGGCCTCGGCGCCTGAGCGCGCGGGCCGGCCGCCGCGCTCGGGCGCGGCCGTGGCCGGCTACGACAGCAGCTCGCCGAGCTTCGCGACGTCGAGCAGCTGCGCGACGTCGGCGGCGCTCTGCGGCCGGGCGAAGTGGAAGCCCTGCGCGACGTGGCAGCGCATCGCGCGCAGCAGCATCGCCTGCTCGGCCGTCTCGACGCCCTCGGCGACGGCGTCGACGCCGAGCGAGCGGGCCAGCTCGACGATCGCGGTCACGATCGCCCTGTCCTCGCCGCGCGCGATCACGCCGTCGATGAACGATCTGTCGATCTTGAGGACGTCGACCGGCAGCAGGTCGCGCAGGTGGCTGAGCGAGGAGTAGCCGACGCCGAAGTCGTCGATCGCCAGCTTCACGCCGAGGTCCTTCAGCATGTGCAGCGACTCGATCGCGGAGTCGGGGTCGGCCATCACGGCGCTCTCGGTGATCTCCAGGCAGAGCCTGTCGGGCGGCAGGCTCGCGCCGCCGAGCGCGCCGCGGACGGTCGCCGCGAGGTCGGTCGCGCCGAGCTGGCGCGGCGAGAGGTTGACCGCGACGACGATCCCTTCGCCGCCGGTCTGCGCGTTCCAGCGCGCCGCCTGGCGGCAGGCCTCGCGCAGCACCCAGGCGCCGATCGGGACGATCAGGCCGCTCTGCTCGGCGATCGGGATGAAGCGCGCCGGCGAGATCGGCCCCAGGCGCGGGTGCTCCCAGCGCAGCAGCGCCTCGACGGCGACGATGCGGCCGTGCTCGAGCGACACCTCGGGCTGGTAGACGACCGACAGCTGGCCGCGCGCGAGCGCCTCGCGCAGGCCGGACTCCAGCTCCAGCCGCTCGACCGCGCGCCGTCGCATCGTCGTGTCGAAGACCTCGGCGCGCGCCTTGCCGCGCTCCTTCGCGCGGTACATCGCGGCGTCGGCGTCGCGCAGCATCGCCTCCGGCGTGCGGTCGGCGTCGTCGGGGCCGGCGATCGCGATCCCGAAGCTGGCCGTGACGAAGCGCTGCTCGCCGTCGAGCACGAACGGGGCGCGCAGCGCGGTCGCCATCCGGTCGGCGACCTTCAGCGCCCGCTCGGGGTCGTCGACGTGCTCGAGGCAGACGGCCAGCTCGTCGCCGCCGAAGCGGGCGAGCAGGTCCTCGGGCCGCAGCACGCGCCGCAGCCGCTCGGCGACGTTGCGCAGCAGGCGGTCGCCGGCCTCGTGGCCGAGCGAGTCGTTGATCACCTTGAAGTTGTCGAGGTCGACGAAGATCACGGCGACGCCGCGTCGCTCGCGCGCGCCGCGCGCGAGCGCCTCGTCGAGCCGCTCGCCGAGCTGGGTGCGGTTCGGCAGGCCGGTGAGCGGGTCGTGGTGGGCCTGGTAGGCGAGCTGCTCCTCGGCCTCGCGGCGGGCCGTGACGTCGAGGATCTGCATCACGTAGCTGTCGACCGTCTCGCTCGCGTCGCGCATCGGCGAGAAGCTCCAGAGACCCCAGCCGAGCGAGCCGTCCTTGCGCTCCAGCGCGTGCTCGACGTTGCGCAGGTCCTCGGCCGGCGGCCACGCCGCGGCGTGCTCCGCGCGCACGCTTCTCTCGCACAGCGCCCACACCGGCAGCCGCAGCAGCTCGTCGCGGGTGTAGCCGGACTTTCTCGCCAGCGCGCGGTTGACGTCGATGAAGGTGCCGTCGCGGCCGAGCAGCGCCATCCCGATCGGCGCGTCGTCGAACGCGCTGTGGAAGCGGCGCTCGCTGGCGCGCAGGTGGGCGCGGACGCCCTCGTTGGCGCGCCACGTGATCATGCTGGCGAAGCCGAGCGCGGCGATGAAGCCGCCGTGGATCGCGGCCCACAGCCACGGGCTGCGCTCGTCGCCGCTGCCGTGGGCGTAGACGGAGCCGGGCTCCATCATCCCCATCAGCCCGTGCTGGAGGACGACGTAGCCGAAGGCGAGCAGGTACGGGAACCACTCCTCGTAGGCGGCCAGCGCGACGACCATCACGAAGTAGTGGAAGTGGGCCTCGATCGTGCCGTCCCACAGGTGCACGAGGATCGCCGAGCAGGTCAGCAGGCCGATCGTGACGGCGGCGGCGCGGCCGCGGCGGCCGAGCCGCGCCTGGTGGCCGAGCAGCGCGCAGGTGACGATCGGGACCATCTCCAGCAGCGCGTGACCGACCGAGACGCCGGCGATCAGCGCGAACGCGAACAGCGCGGGGACGTGCGCCCACAGGAGGGCGAGCAGGCCGGCGTGGCGTCTGCGCCAGACCGCCTCCGGGAGCGAGGAGCCGTGCGGCAGCCACGCGAGCAGACGGTCGAGATGGGCGCGCACCGCACCGGCGACCGGGTGCGCAGCGGAATCCATGTCATCTGGGTGATCGGTTCGAGCGCGCCAGGATTGAAGTACGGACTTGTCTCACCGTGAACGCAGGTGCGCCACATTCACCGTGAGACCGCCGGTGGGAGGGCTCGTGTGTCAGTTGACGGACATCTGTCACACGGTCGCGGCGAGGGTGGACGGCGCCTGCCGGACCGCGCGGCCGGGCGCGCCGCGCGCGCTCGTCCGGGACGCCGCGCTCAGTCG
>JAEXXR010000044.1 GCA_023405705.1 Actinomycetes bacterium | reverse complement strand
CGCCGCTGCCGCCGGCCGGCGGGCTGCACCTGCTGACGCAGACGCGGCGCGAGATCGAGGACGTCTTCGTCGGGATGGGCTTCACCGTCGCCGAGGGTCCCGAGGTCGAGCGCGTCTACTACAACTTCGACGCGCTCAACCACGACCCGGCCCATCCGGCCCGGCTCAGAAGCGACACCTTCTACGTCGCCGACGAGGTCGTCCTGCGCACGCACACCTCGCCGATGCAGGTGCGCGCGATGGAGCAGCAGCCGCCGCCGATCTTCCTGATCGTCCCCGGCCGCGTCTACCGCCGCGACAGCGACGCGACCCACACGCCGCAGTTCCACCAGATCGAGGGCCTGGCGGTCGACGAGGACGTCACGCTCGCCGACCTGAAGGGCACGCTGCTGCAGTTCGCGCGCGCGATCTTCGGCGACGAGCGCGAGGTGCGCCTGCGGCCGCACTTCTTCCCGTTCACCGAGCCGAGCGTCGAGATCGACGTCTCCTGCTTCCGCTGCAACGGCACCGGCCACCTGCGCGACGGCTCGCGCTGCGGCCTCTGCAAGGGCACCGGCTGGATCGAGATCCTCGGCGCCGGCATGGTCGACCCGAACGTCTTCTCCTACGTCAGAGAGCACGGCTACGACCCGGAGAAGGTGCAGGGCTTCGCATTCGGCATGGGCGTCGAGCGGATCGCCTTCCTCAAGCACGGCGTCTCCGACCTGCGTCTCTTCTACGACAACGACCTCCGCTTCCTGCGGCAGTTCTGAGAGGGAGCACCGCATGAAGGTCCCGCTTTCCTGGCTCCACGAGCACTGCCATCCCGAGCTGTCGGCCGCCGAGCTGGCGGCCCGGCTGGCGCTGACCGGCACCGAGGTCGAGCGCATCAGCCACCACGGCGTCCCGTCGCCCGACCACTTCGTCGTCGCGAAGGTGCTCAGCGCCGAGCAGCACCCCGACGCCGACCGGCTGCGCGTGACGCAGCTCGACGTCGGCGAGGACGAGCCGCAGCAGGTCGTCTGCGGCGCGCCGAACGCGCGCGCCGGCATCACGGTCGCGCTGGCGCGTCCCGGCGCGCGCCTGCCCGACGGCACGAAGCTGAAGAAGGCGAAGCTGCGCGGCGTCGTCTCCAACGGGATGATCCTCGGCGAGTCCGAGATCGACCTCGGCGTCGAGCACAGCGGCATCATGGAGCTCGACGACGACCTGATCGCCGGCACGCCGCTGGCGAACGTGCTGCCGCTCGAGACCGACGTGCTCGAGCTGGAGATCACGCCCAACCGGCCCGACTGCCTCGGCGTCTACGGCGTCGCCCGCGAGGTTTACGCCGCGACCGGCGCCGAGCTCGGCCCGGCGCCGTGGGAGCAGGATCCCGGCAGCGAGGGCGCGCTCGACGGCGTCAGCGTCACGGTCGAGACGGAGCGCTGCCTGCGCTTCACCGCGCGCATCTTCGAGAACGTCACGATCGGGCCCTCGCCGGAGTGGCTGAAGGCGCGCCTGATGGCCGCCGGCCAGCGGCCGATCAACAACGTCGTCGACATCACCAACTACGTCATGCTGCTGTGCGGCCAGCCGCTGCACGCCTTCGACCTCGACCGCGTCGCCGGCGCGACGCTGACGGTCCGCGACGGCCGCGACGGCGACGTGCTGGAGACGCTCGACGGCGAGTCGCGCAGGCTCGACGCCGACATGGTCGTGATCTGCGACGCCGACGGGCCGACCTCGCTCGCCGGCGTGATGGGCGGCGCCCGCTCCGAGGTCCACGACGGCACGACCCGCGTGCTGCTGGAGTCGGCGACCTGGGACGGCCCCAACATCCAGCGCACCTCGACCCGCCTGGCGCTGCGCAGCGAGGCCTCCGGCCGCTTCGAGAAGGGCCTCGCGCCCGAGCAGGCGCTGGAGGCGCAGGCGGTCGCGACGCGGCTGCTGATCGAGCTGTGCGGCGCGACCGTGCGCCCCGGCACGCTCGACGTCGACGGCCCCGCCGGCTGGGACCGCACCCACCAGGTGATCCGGCTGCGCGACGCGCGCGTCCCGGCGCTGCTCGGCGCCGAGATCCCGCGCGAGCGCAGCGCCGAGATCCTCGCCGCGCTCGGCTTCGGAACAGCGGACGCCGGCGACGGCCTCGACGTGACCGTCCCGCACTTCCGCCGCAACGACGTCAAGCGCGAGGCCGACCTGATCGAGGAGGTCGCGCGGATCGACGGCGTCGACAAGCTGCCGGCGACGCTGCCGCTGCGGCGCGGCGCCGCCGGCCGGCTGACGCCGTGGCAGCGGCTTCGGCGGACCGCCGCCGACACGCTCGCGGGCGCCGGCCTGCACGAGGTGATCGGCTGGAGCTGGAGCGCGCCGGACCTGGCGGACAGACTGCGGCTGCCGGCCGACTCCGAGCTGCGGCAGGCGATCGCAGTCGAGAACCCGATGTCGGCCGAGCACGGCCTGCTGCGCACGACGCTGCTCGGCGGCCTGCTCGACGTCGCCCGCCGCAACGTCACGCACGGCCTCGCCGACGTCGCGATCTTCGAGTCCGGCGCCGTCTTCAACCGCACGGGCGACCAGCTGCCGCACGAGCCGCACATGCTCGGCGCGCTGCTGACCGGCGCGGTGCGGCGGCCGACGTGGAAGGAGAGCCAGCCGCCGCAGGCCGACTTCTTCGCCGCCAAGGGCGTGCTCGCCCACCTGCTCGACACGCTGCGCGTCGAGTGGCGGGTCGAGCCGGGCGCCGAGCCGTTCCTGCACCCCGGCCGCAGCGCGCAGGTGCTCGTCTGCCCGCCCGGCGGCGGCGACGAGGTCGTCGTCGGCTGGCTCGGCGAGCTGCATCCGTCCGTCGCGGCCGACTGGGACCTGGAGCGGACCGCCGGCTTCATGCTCGACCTCAACGTCGTGATCGCGGCCGTCCCGGGCCCGGCGCTGTACGAGGACTACACGAGCTTCCCGGAGGTGCGCCAGGACCTCGCCGTCGTGCTCGACGACACCGTCCCGTCGGCCGAGGTCGTCCGGATCGTGCGCGAGGCCGGCGGCCCGCTGCTCGCCGACGCGGAGGTCTTCGACGTCTACCGCGGCGCGCAGGTCGGCGAGGGCAAGGTCTCGCTCGCCGTGCGGCTCGCCTTCCGCTCACCGGAGCGGACGCTGACCGACGAGGAGGTCGCGCAGCGGCGCGGCGCGATCGAGGAGGCCCTCGCCGGACTGGGGGGCAGCCTCCGTGCCTGACAACCCGCGCGTATCGGTCCTGGGCGCCTCCGGCTACGCCGGGGCGCTCGCCGCGGCGCTGCTGCAGCGCCACCCGCACTTCGAGCTGGCCGCGCTGACGTCGCGCTCCGACGTCGGCCGCACGCTCGCCGACCTCTACCCGCGCCATCGCGTCCCGCTCGTGATGGAGGAGCTCGACCTCGACCGCCACGGCGACGTCGAGGCCGCGATCGTCGCCTACCCGCACCACGCGGCGGCGCCGGTCGTGAAGGCGCTGCGCGCGCGCGGCGTGCGCGTGATCGACCTGTCGGCCGACTTCCGCCTCACCGACCAGGCGACCTACGAGGACTACTACGGCCCGCACGGCGCGCCGGAGCTGTTCGGGCAGGGCGTCTACGGCCTGGCGGAGCTCGGCTACCGCGACGCGATCCGCGAGGCCGGCATCGTCGCCAACCCCGGCTGCTTCCCGACCGCCGCGCTGATCGGCCTCGCGCCGCTGGCGCGCGCCGGCCTGGTCGCCGACGTCGTGATCGACGCGAAGACCGGCGTCTCCGGCGCCGGCCGCGCGGCGACCGAGAAGACCCACTTCGTGACGGTCGACGAGAACGTCGCCGCCTACGGGGTCGCCGGCCACCGCCACGCGCCCGAGATCGACCAGGAGCTGGCGTCGGCCGGCGCCGACGGCGTGACGGTCACCTTCATCCCGCACCTGCTGCCGCTCGACCAGGGCGAGCTGATCTCGGCGTACGTGAAGCCGTCGCGCGAGGTCGGCGAGGAGGAGGTCCGCGACCTCTACCGCGACGCCTACGCGGCCGAGCCGTTCGTCGAGCTGACGACCGCCTCGCCCGGCGTGCGCGACGTGCGCGAGACGAACATCGCCCGGATCGCGACCCACGTCGAGCGGCGGACCGGGCGGATCCTCGTCTTCGCCGCGATCGACAACCTCTGGAAGGGGACCTCCTCGCAGGCCGTCCAGAACCTCAACCTGATGTTCGGCTACGACGAGGGGACGGGAATCTCTTGAGCGCCTTCTTCACCTCTCGCTGGGTGCCCGAGCCCGACCACGTCGAGGTGCTCGACGGCGGCCTGCCGCGCGGCTTCCGCGCCGCCGGGATCGCCGCCGGCGTGAAGGCGAGCGGCGACAAGGACCTCGGCCTGCTCGTCTCCGACGCGCCCGAGACCGTCAGCGCGGCCCGCTTCACCCGCTCCGGCGTGCTGGCCGCGCCGGTGCTCGTCAGCCGCGACCGCTCGCAGGTCGACGGCCTGCGCGCCGTCGTCGCCAACTCCGGCAACGCGAACGCGGCGACCGGCACGAGCGGCTTCGACGACGCCGTCGCGATGCAGGCCGGCGCCGCGCAGGCGCTGGAGCTGGAGTCCTCGCGCGTCGCCGTCGGCTCGACCGGCGTGATCGGCGTGCCGCTGCCGCTCGACCGGATCCTCGGCGGGCTGGAGGTGCTGAGGGGCGAGCTGCGCGCCGACGGCGACGGCGACTTCGCCGACGCGATCCGCACGACCGACAAGTACGCCAAGCGCGCCTCGCTGCTCGTCAGGCTGCCCTCCGGCGAGGTCCGCCTCAGCGCCCAGTGCAAGGGCGCGGGGATGATCCAGCCGAACTTCGCGACGATGCTCTGCTTCGTCGAGACCGACGCCGCGCTGGAGCCCGAGACCGCCGACCTGCTGCTCGGCGTGACCGTCAAGCGCTCCTTCGACCGCATCTCGGTCGACGGCCAGCTGTCGACCAACGACACCGTCGTGCTGCTCGCCAGCGGCGCCAGCGGCGTGAAGGTCGAGCCGATGAGCGAGGACGAGCTGCGGCTCGGCGAGGCGCTCGACGCGCTGCTGCGCCAGCTCGCGCTGCTGATCGCCGCCGACGGCGAGGGCGCCGTCCGCGTCGGCCGCGTCGTCGTCTCCGGCGGCGACCACGCGCAGGTCGAGGCGGTCGCCCGCTCGGTCGCCAACTCGCCGCTGGTGAAGGCGGCGCTCAACGGCGGCGACCCCAACTGGGGCCGGATCGCGCAGGCGGTCGGCGGCGCGCTGCTCGACGCCGCGCCGCTGCCGTTCGACATCGCGATCGAGGGCGTGCAGGTGCTGGCGGCGGGGGAGGGGCTCCGCTTCGACCAGCAGGCGCTCAACCAGGCCGTCGCCCGCGACGAGGTCGAGTACGTCGTCGCGCTGCCCGGCGACGGCGCCGAGACCGAGGTCTTCTTCTCCGACCTCTCGCACGAGTACGTGACGATCAACGCCGAGTACACGACATGACCCCACCCGCATCCACCCGCGACGTCGGCACGCTGCTGGAGGCGCTGCCGTACATCCGCGAGTTCCACGGCAAGACCGTCGTCATCAAGTACGGCGGCGCGGCGATGACCGACCCGGCGCTGCGCGAGGAGTTCGCGCGCGACGTCGTCTTGATGAAGTACGTCGGCATCAACCCGATCGTCGTCCACGGCGGCGGGCCCGACATCACCGCCTACATGGAGCGGCTCGACCTGCCGGTCGAGTTCGTCTCCGGGCTGCGCGTCTCCGACAGAGCGACCGTCGAGATCGCGAAGATGGTGCTGGTCGGCAAGGTCAACAAGGACATCGTCCTGCGCATCAACCGCCACGGCCAGCCGGCGGTCGGCCTCTGCGGCGACGACGGCCTGCTGTTCCGCGCCGCGCGCCGCTCCGCGCCCGGCGGCGAGGACATCGGCTTCGTCGGCCAGATCGAGCGCGTCGACACCGACGTGCTGATGCACGTCGCGCAGGACTACATCCCCGTCGTCGCCTCGGTCGGCGCCGACCGCGAGGGCAACTCGTACAACATCAACGCCGACGAGGCGGCCGGCGCCGTCGCCCGCGCGCTCGGCGCCTACAAGGTGATGTTCCTGACCGACGTGCGCGGCTGGCTGCGCGACCCCAGAGACGCCGAGAGCGTCATCACCGAGGTCACCGCCGACGAGGTCGAGGCGGCGCTGCCGTCGATCGCCGGCGGGATGCGGCCGAAGCTGTCGGCCTGCATCGACGCGATCCACGGCGGCGTCAGCTCGGCCGTGATCGTCGACGGCCGCGTGCCGCACTCGCTGCTGCTGGAGCTGTTCACCGACGCCGGCCTCGGCACGATGGTCAAGCCGGCGCCGTGACCTGACGCACCGAAACGCCGAAGCACCCGAAGCGCCCCACCCTCCGACAAGGACGAGCCCCGATGTCCCTCTCCGCCCTGCAGGCGATCGAGTCCGACCACCTGATCCCGAACTACGCCCGCCAGCCGGTCGAGTTCGTCCGCGGTGAGGGCGCGCGCCTGTGGGACGCCGAGGGCGTCGAGCACCTCGACTTCCTCTCCGGCATATCGGTCCTCAACGTCG
This sequence comes from Actinomycetes bacterium, assembly GCA_023405705.1. Next base: position 2,080 of record JAEXXR010000044.1, on the reverse strand, counting down.
GCCACTGCCATCCGGCCGTCGTCGCCGCGGTGCGCGAGCAGGTCGGGCGGCTCACGCACACGAGCAACCTCTACTACTCCGAGCCGTCGATCCGCCTCGCGCGCCGGCTGGCGGAGTCGTCGCTCGGCGGCAAGGTGATGTTCGTCAACTCCGGCACGGAGGCGAACGAGGCGGCGCTGAAGCTGGTCCGCAAGGCGAAGCCGCGCGGCGAGATCGTCACCGTCCACGGCGCCTTCCACGGCCGCACCTACGGCTCGCTCAGCGCGACGCCGCAGGAGTCCAAGCAGGCGCCGTTCGCGCCGCTGGTGCCCGGCTTCGTCGCAGTCGAGCCGACCGTCGCAGCGCTGGAGGCGGCCGTCCACGAGGGGACCGCGGCGGTGCTGCTGGAGCCGGTCCAGGGCGAGTCGGGCGTCCACCCGCTCAGCGACGAGCTGCTGCTGGCGGCGCGGGCCGCCTGCGACCGCGTCGGGGCCGCGCTCGTCTTCGACGAGATCCAGACCGGCATGGGCCGCACCGGCACGCTGTGGGCCTACGAGCAGACGCCGGTCGTCCCCGACGCGCTGACGACCGCGAAGGGCCTCGGCGGCGGGCTGCCGATCGGCGCCCTGGTGACCGGCGAGCGGCTCGCCGACGTCTTCCAGCCCGGCGACCACGGCTCGACCTTCGCCGGCGGCCCGCTCGTCGCGGCCGCCGCAAACGCCGCCTTCGACGTCCTCTCCGACCCGGCCCTGCTGGCCAGCGTGCGCGAGCTCGGCGAGCGGCTGCGGGCGGCGCTGGAGGACCTCGGGCTGGCGAACGTGCGCGGGCGCGGCCTGATGGTCGGCTTCGACGTCGCCGACGCCCCGGCGACCGTCCGGCGCCTGCTGGCCGAGCAGCGGATGATCGTCAACGCGACCGGCCCGACCGAGGTCCGCCTGCTCCCGCCGCTGGTCGTCGGCGAGGCCGAGATCGACGACGCCGTCGCGCGCATCGCCGCGGTGCTCTGAGCGCCGTCGCGCCGCGCTCGCCGTCCGTTCGGGCCGGGCGGCCGAGCGCCGTCGCGCCCTGCTCGCGCGCTGACGCCCGGACGGGTCGGCCGGTCGCCGCAGGCCGGCCACGGGTATCGTTGCCCGTGAAGCCGTGATTCGCATCCTGATCGTCGACGACCACCCCGCCGTTCGTGCCGGCCTGGTGGCAGTGCTGCGCAGCGAACCGGGCCTCGTCCCCGTCGGCGCCGCCGCCGACGAGCAGGAGGGCTGGCGGCTCGTGCAGCGGGCACGGCCCGATCTCGTGCTGCTCGACCTGCACCTGCCGGGCGGCAACAGCCTCGCGCTCTGCCGCCGCATCAAGGCCCACGACGCGCGCACGAGCGTGCTGATCTACTCGGCCTTCGCATCGGAGGAGCTGGCGATCGCGGCGACGCTCGCCGGCGCCGACGGGATGCTCGACAAGACGGCGCCGATGCTGGAGCTGTTCGAGGGGATCCGCCGCGTCCACAGAGGCGAGCACCTGCTGCCGCCGGTCACGCCCGAGCGGCTGCAGGACGCCCGCGCCCAGATCCCGACCCAGGACTGGCCGATCGTCGCGATGCTGCTCGACGGCACGCCCGACGCCGACATCGCCGCGACGCTCGGCGTCCGGCCGGAGGAGCTGGAGGGCCGGGTCGAGCGGCTGCTGGCGAGACTGGCGCCGACGGCGGCGCGCACGCGCGCCTGAGCAGGGCGCACGACCGCTTCCGGGCCGGCGCGGCTCCCGCGCCGGCGGTGAGCCGGGCCCCTGCCGCCGGCTTCACGTAAAGTGGGCGCCTCCATGAGCGAGCCGATCCAGACCGAAGTCCACCGCATCGCCGCCGCGCCGGCGCGCACCGCCAGCTACGAGGCCGATCCGGCCGAGGTCAGACGCGTCCTGCTGCTCTACTCGGGCGGCCTCGACACGAGCGTGATGCTCAAGTGGATCCAGGACGAGTACAGAGCAGAGGTCGTCTGCCTGACCGTCAACCTCGGCCAGCCGGGCGAGGACTACGACGTCATCAAGGACAAGGCGCTCAGAATCGGCGCGATCGACACGCACGTCGTCGACGCGCGCGAGGAGTTCGCGCGCG
>JAEXXR010000012.1 GCA_023405705.1 Actinomycetes bacterium | reverse complement strand
CAGGTCCACTAGGCTCGGGGCATGGAACAACGTGCCACGAACTACCACGCGCGGGCGCTCTCGCGCGGGTTGGAGATCCTCCGCACCCTCAGAGGCAGCGACGACGGCATCACGCTGGCGGAGCTGCACGAGCGCACCGGGCACGCCAAGAGCACGCTCGTGCGGCTGCTCGGCGTGCTCGAGGAGGAGGGCTTCGTGCTGCGCATCGACGAGCGCCCCAGCTGGACGCTCGGCTTCGCCGTGATCGACCTCGCGCGCGACCGGCTCGACGCCGTCGGCGTGCCGGCGCTCGCGCGCCCGCTGCTGAGCGCGCTCGCCGCCGAGACCGGCGCGACCTGCAACCTCGGCGTGCTCGACGGCAGAGCGGTGCTGCACGTCTACGTCGAGGAGCCCGACCGCCCGCTGCGCTTCCGCGCGACGACCGGCTCGCGCGACGACACCTACTGCACCGGCCTCGGCAAGCTGCTGCTGGCCTACCGCGACGAGGAGCGGCTCGGCGAGCACCTGCCGGCGAGAGAGCCCTACGAGCGGCGCACCGAGCACACGCTCGTGACGCGCCCGCGCCTGGTCGCCGACCTCGTCAAGACGCGCGAGCGCGGCTACTCCTTCGACGACGAGGAGGGCGCGACCGGCGTCCGCTGCCTGGCCGTGCCGCTGCGCAGCGACGGCGACTGCGTCGCGGCGCTCAGCACCGCCGGCGCGGCGAGCGAGCTGGCGCCCGCCGAGCACGAGCGGATCCTCGGCCACCTGCACGCCACCGCGCAGCGGATCGAGGCCAATCCGGCGCTCATCAACGCGCTGCGGATCACCGCCCGCAGCCTCTCTCCGGCAGATTTCGCCACGACCTCTTGACGACGGGCGCCGGCTCTCGTACGTTTAACGCGGAACGTCGTTCCATGTTGTCCGCCGAAGCGGCGCCCAGGGCGCCGCGGACGGCGGTGAGCAGAGCAAGGAGAGCGTCAGGATGGGCGAAGGAGCGACCGACGTCGTCGGCTCGGCGAGCCGTGCGATCTTCGAAGCCGCGCAGGCGGTCATCCCGGGAGGGGTGAATTCAGCGACGCGCGCCGTCGGCGCGCCGTACGCCTTCACGCGGGCGCAGGGCGCGCGGATGTGGGACGCCGACGGCCGCGAGTACCTCGACTACCACGCCGCCTTCGGCGCGATCCTGCTCGGCCACTGCGACCCGCGCGTCGACGGGCCCGTCCGCGAGACGATCGGCCGCATCGACCTGACCGGCTACGGCGTCACCGAGCTGGAGGTGGAGTACGGCCGGCTCGTCTCGCAGTCGATCGCGTCGGTCGACACGTCGCTGGCGACCAACACCGGCACCGAGGCGACGCTGCAGGCGGTCCGCCTCGCGCGCGCCGTCACCGGCCGCCGCTACATCGTCAAGTTCCAGGGCAACTTCCACGGCTGGCACGACGCCGTCGCGCGCAACGTGATCTCGCCGCCCGAGCGCGCCTACAAGCTCGACCCGCTGTCGGCCGGCATCCTCCCCGACGCCTTCGCGGCGACGCTGATCGCCGAGTACAACGACGTCGGCTCGGTGCAGGCGCTGTTCGACGAGTACCCGGATCAGATCGCCGCCGTCATCTTCGAGGCGATCCCGCACAACGTCGGCGCGCTGCTGCCGACGCGCGAGTTCTCCGACGGGCTGCGCGAGCTGACCCGCCGCGAGGGCGCGCTGCTGATCTGCGACGAGGTGATCACCGGCTTCCGCCACGGCCTCGGCGGCTACCAGGCGGTGCTGGAGCTGGAGCCCGACGTGACGACCTTCGGCAAGGGGATCGCGAACGGCTACCCCGTCGCCGGCATCGGCGGGCGCCGCGAGCTGATGGAGCGGTTCAGCTCCGCCGGCGGCGACGTCGTCGTCGCCGGCACCTTCAACGGCCACGCCGTCGGGATGGCGGCCGCGATCGCGACGATGCAGCACCTGCGCGACCACGGCGAGGAGCACTACGCGCACGTCCACGCGCTCGGCGCGCGGATGCGCGACGGGCTCCAGGGGATCGCCGACGAGCTCGGGATCGCGGCGACCGCCGCCGGCTTCGGCTCGGTCTTCTGCCTCTACTTCTGCGACGGCCCGATCCGCGGCTACCGCGACCTGATGCGCAACGACGACGCGGCCTACGTCGCCTTCCACCGGCGGATGACCGACCGCGGGATCCTGATGCTGCCGCTGACGCTGAAGCGCAACCACATCTCGGCCGCGCACACCGACGCCGACGTCGACCGCACGCTGGAGGTCGCCGAGGAGGTCCTGCGCGAGCTGGCCGAGGAGGGCGTGCTCGCATGAGCAGCCCGGTCGTCCGCATCCGCGTCGCGACGCTGCCGCCCGGCGAGCCGCCGGTGCTCGGCGGCCCGCGCCCGCTGGTGACCCCGCTGACGGGGATCGAGGGCTCCGAGCGCCTGCTGCGCGGCGACGCGACGGCAGGCCTGCCGCCCGCGGCGAGCTGGGCGGTCGTCGTGCGGCTCGAGGACGCCGAGGGGCGCGAGGGGGTCGGCACCGCCGGCTTCGGCAGCCCGGCGACCGTCCCCGTGATCGAGCAGCTGGCGCCGGTCGTGCTCGGCGCCCGTCCCGCCGAGGTCAACCGCCTCTGGGAGACGATGTTCCGCGCGACCGTCAACGTCGGCCGCCGCGGCGTCGTGATGCATGCGATCAGCGCGCTGGACATCGCGCTGTGGGACCTGCACGCGCGGCAGCTGGAGCGGCCGCTGCACGAGCTGCTCGGCGGCGCCGTCCGCAGCGAGATCCCGGCCTACGCCAGCCGCCTCTATGCGACCGACGACCTCGACGCGCTCGCGGCCGAGGCGCGCGGCTACGTCGAGCAGGGCTTCGGCGCCGTCAAGCAGCGGCTCGCCTACGGGCCCTCCGACGGCCTCGACGGGATCCGCAGGAACGTCGAGCTGGTGAAGACCGTCGCCGACGCGATCGGCCCGGACGTCGAGCAGATGGCCGACGCCTACATGGGCTGGGAGCCCGGCTACGCGATCCGCTGCATTCGCGCGATCGAGGACGCGGGCGTGCGCCTGCGTTGGATCGAGGAGCCGGTGATGCCGGACGACATCCCGGGCCTCGCGCGCATCCGCGCGGCGGTCGACACGCCGATCTCCGCGGGCGAGCACGAGGCGACCCGCTTCGGCTTCCGCGACCTCGTCACCGCCGGTGCGGTCGACGTGCTGCAACCCGACGTCAACCGCCTCGGCGGGATCACCGAGGCGCGCCGGGTGTGGGCGCTGGGTGAGACGTTCGGGCTCGACGTGATCCCGCACCTCGGGGTCGCGCACAACCTCCAGGTCGCCGCCGCGAGCTTCGCGACGCCGATGGTCGAGTACATGCCGCCGCCGGGGGACGACGGCAGATTCGACGAGGACCAGGTGTGGTGGGTGCTGTTCCCCGACGAGCCGCGGGCCCAGCACGGAACGATCCGGCTCGCTGATGGGCCGGGGCTCGGCGTCACGTTGGACGACGCCGCGCTGCAGGAGCTGCTGTCACTCGATTGAGTGAGAGCGCAGACCGTCACTGCGCGTCTGCACTGTGAGAGAACGGAGAGAAGATGAAGCGAACGTCATTGCCGCTCGCGGGCGCCGCTGCGCTCGCCTGCCTGACGCTGGCCGCGTGCGGCGTCAAGAAGGACGAGACCGAGACGAGCGCCGCCGCCACGACGGCGACGACGCAGGCGTCGACGACCGAGCAGGCCGCGGGCGAGACCGGTGCGCCGAGACTGGCCGGCGCGCCTGAGAGATGGGTCCAGTGGGACAGCGGCAGCTGCTCCTTCAAGCCCGCGACCGACCACCCGCAGACGTGGGACCCGGCGACGGTCGACGTCCCCTCGTCGCTGAAGGTCGCCTACACGCCGGAGACGACCGAGCTGCCGTTCGACGTGAAGCAGAACGAGGGCGTCGACGCGGTCGCCGGCAGAACCGGCATCGAGCTGAAGACGTTCGACAACCAGTACCCGAGCACCTCGCAGCCGATCACCGTCGCGAAGGCGGTCGCGCAGTTCGACCCGGACGCGGTCCTGAGCATGAACGTGATCGCGAACCTCTACCCGCAGATCATGAAGATCTACGACAGAGCCTGCCTGCCGACGGTCGTGCTCGACCTCTCGCCGCCCGACAACTCCGTCTTCTTCGGCGTGCGCCAGGGCGACATGGGCACCGTCGCCTCCGAGTTCGCCGCCGGCGTGATCAGAGAGCGCGGCTGGGACCTGGCCGAGACGCACGTCGTCTCCTGCTCGGACTCCGACGTCGGCACCGACCCGGGCTCCCCGTACGACCGCGTCGACTACTTCCACAGAGGCATCAGAGCGGCCTTCCCGGAGATCCCCGCCGACAACTACGAGATGCTCAACTGCCACACGCAGCAGGGCTCCGAGCAGTCGCGCCAGCAGATGGCCGACTGGCTGACCGCGCATCCCGAGGCCAGACACGTCGTCGGCAACGCGATCAACGACATGCGCGCGCTCGGCATGCACACCGCGCTGAACGCGAAGGGCATGGGCGAGAACGCCGCGCTCGTCGGCATCGACGCCGATCCGCCCAACCTCGAGCTGATCGAGAAGGGCGACCCGATCTTCGTCGGCGACGTGACGCAGTACCCCGAGCGGCGCGGCGAGCTGCTGATCCCGCTGGCGGCCGACGTCGCCGCGGGCAACCCGGTGCCGCAGGAGGTCTTCATGGCACCGGGCGTCATCCACGGCTAGACGGACGGACGGTCAGAACCAAGATGGAAGCCTCCACCCATCCGGGGCACCCGCCGGAGGCCCGCGGAGGCGGGCGCGCCCGAGCAGTGCTCGGGCGCGTCGCGCCCGAGCAGGTCGGCCTCTCCGGCATGCTGGTGATCGCCTGCGTGATCATCAGCATGCAGAGCCCCTACTTCCTCCAGGGCGAGAACTTCGCCAACATCGGCACGGCGGTCGCGGTCAGCGGCGTGATGGCGGCCTTCACGACGATCGTGCTGATCGGCGGCGGGCTGGACCTGTCGCTCGGCGCGGTGCTCGTGCTGGCCGGCTGGGCGCTGGCGACCGCGCTCGACGCCGGCTACACGGCGGGGGCGGCGATCGTCTTCGCGCTCGTCGTCGGCGCCGGCTGCGGCCTCGTCAACGGCCTCCTGATCGTCGGCGTCGGGATCAACCCGTTCATCGTCACGATCGGGACGCAGTTCGCCTTCCGCGGCATCACCTACGCGTGGAGCGGCGGCGGCGCGAAGTCGACGCCGGTCGACGACCCGACGATCGTCGCGCTCGGCGGCGACACCGCGCTCGGGATCCCGCTGCCGGTCTACGTGCTGGCGGCGATGTTCCTGCTCGCCTTCTGCCTGCTGCGCTTCACGCGCTTCGGCTCCAACGTCTACGCGATCGGCGGCAACCTCGCCGCGGCCCGGCTCGCCGGCGTCCGCGTCGACCGCACGCGGATCCTCGTCTACGTCCTCTCGGCGCTGTCGGCCGCCGTCGCGGGCATCCTGCTGATCGGCATCTCCGGCGCCGCGATCCCGATCGCCGGCCAGGGGATCGAGCTGACCGTGCTGGCCGCGGTGATCCTCGGCGGCACCGCGCTGATGGGCGGCCGCGGCACCGTGATCGGGACGCTGCTCGGCGTGCTGCTGCTCGGCGTCATCAACAACGGCCTGACGCTCTTGTCGGCGCCCTCCTACTGGCAGATGATCGTGCAGGGCACGGCGCTGCTCGTCGCCGTCGTCTTCGACGAGGTCCGCCGCAAGCGCAAGGAGACGCGATGAGCACCGCAGCCGGGGAGGTCGTGCTGGAGGCGCGCGGCCTCAGAAAGCACTACGGGCCGGTCGTCGCGGCGGCCGGGATGGACCTGGAGATCCGCCGCGGCGAGGTGATGGCGCTCGTCGGCGACAACGGCGCCGGCAAGTCGACGCTCGTGAAGATGCTGTCGGGCGCGATCCGGCCGGACGCCGGCGAGATCGTCCACCGCGGGAAGGCGATCCAGCTGCACGGGCCGCACGACGCGCGCGAGCGCGGGATCGAGACGACCTACCAGGACCTGGCGCTCGCGCCCAACCGCGACGTCGTCTCCAACCTCTACCTGGGGCGCGAGATCGTCCTCGGCGGCGTGCTGAAGCCGTTCGGCATCCTCGACCGCCGCAAGATGACGCGGCAGGCGACCGACCAGCTGAGCAGGCTGGGCGTGCGGCTGCCGGCGCTGACCGGCACGCCGGTCGGGCGGATGTCGGGCGGCCAGCAGCAGGGCGTCGCGGTCGCGCGCGCCGCCTCGTGGGCGACCGACGTGCTGTTCATGGACGAGCCGACGGCGGCGCTCGGCGTCAGACAGTCGGAGGCGGTGCTGCAGGTCGCCAGACGGATCGCGCAGAGCGGCGTCGGCGTCGTGCTGATCACCCACATCATGCCCCACGTGATGGAGATCGCCGACCGCGTCGTCGTGCTGCGCCACGGCCGCAAGGTCGCCGACATGACGGCGGCGGAGCTGAGACAGGACCGGCTGATCGCGCTGATGGCCGGCTACGAGGAGGGCGAGGCGGCATGAGCGGCGGCGAGGCGGGCCTGCGGGCCGGGGCGGCGTCGGCGTCGATCGCGCCGCCGCCCGGCGTCGACCTGATGGGCTACCTGAAGCGGTGGCAGCCGAGCGCGGGCGTCGGCGAGCCGTGCGAGGCGACGGCGCTCGTGCTCGACGACGGCGAGCGGCGGGTCGCGATCGT
>JAEXXR010000657.1 GCA_023405705.1 Actinomycetes bacterium | reverse complement strand
ATGTTCGAGGTCATGATGACGACGGTGTTGCGGAAGTCGACGGTGCGGCCCTGGGCGTCGGTGATGCGGCCGTCGTCGAGCACCTGCAGGAGCGTGTTGAAGACGTCCGGGTGGGCCTTCTCGATCTCGTCGAACAGCACCACCGAGTACGGCTTGCGCCGTACCGCCTCGGTCAGCTGGCCGCCCTCGTCGTAGCCGACGTAGCCGGGCGGCGCGCCGACGAGGCGGCTGACGGTGTGGCGCTCCTGGTACTCGGACATGTCGAGCCGGACCATGTTGTCCTCGGAGTCGAACAGCGCCTGCGCGAGCGCGCGCGACAGCTCCGTCTTGCCGACGCCGGTCGGCCCGAGGAAGATGAACGAGCCGATCGGCCGGCGCGGGTCCTTGACGCCGGCGCGGGCGCGGATGACGGCATCGGCGACGAGCTGGACCGCCTCGTCCTGGCCGATCACGCGCTCGTGGAGGATCTCGTCGAGCCGCAGCAGCTTCTCGCGCTCGCCCTCCATCAGCCGCGCGACCGGGATGCCGGTCCAGCGCGCGACGACCTCGCCGATCTCGTCGTCGGTCACCTCCTCGCGCAGCAGCCGGCCGCCGTGCTGCTTGGTGCTCAGCCGCTCCTCCTCGGCGCGCAGGCGCTGCTCCAGCTGCGGCAGCTTGCCGTGGCGCAGCTCGGCGGCGCGGTTGAGGTCGTAGCCGCGCTCGGCCTCCTCGGCCTCGCGCCGCACCTCCTCCAGCTCTCTGCGCAGCTGCTGCAGGCGGTGGATCGCCTGGCGCTCGGCCTCCCATTGGGCCGTCATCGCGTCGGCCTGCGCACGCAGGTCGGCCAGCTCCTTGCGCAACGTCTGCAGCCGGTCTCTGGAGGCGCGGTCCTCCTCCTTCTGGAGCGCCGCCTCCTCGATCTCCAGCCGCGTCACGCGGCGGGTGATCTCGTCGAGCTCCTGCGGCAGCGAGTCGATCTCGGTGCGCACGACGGCGCACGCCTCGTCGACGAGGTCGATCGCCTTGTCGGGCAGGAAGCGGTCGGTGATGTAGCGGTGCGACAGCGTCGCGGCGGCGACCAGCGCGGCGTCCTGGATGCGGACGCCGTGGTGGACCTCGAACCGCTCCCGCAGGCCGCGCAGGATCGAGATCGTGTCCTCGACGCTCGGCTCGTCGATGACGACCGGCTGGAAGCGCCGCTCCAGCGCCGCGTCTCTCTCGATGTGTCTGCGGTACTCGTCGAGCGTGGTGGCGCCGATGCAGTGCAGCTCGCCGCGCGCGAGCATCGGCTTGAGCATGTTGCCGGCGTCCATCGCTCCCTCGGACCCGCCGCCGGCGCCCACGACGGTGTGCAGCTCGTCGATGAAGAGCAGGATCCGGCCCTCCGCGGCCTTCACCTCGGTCAGCACGGCCTTCAGCCGCTCCTCGAACTCGCCGCGGTACTTCGCGCCGGCGACGAGCGAGCCCATGTCGAGCGCGAAGACGGTCTTGTCCTTGAGCCCCTCGGGCACGTCCTGGCGCACGATCCGCTGCGCCAGCCCCTCGACGATCGCCGTCTTGCCGACGCCGGGATCGCCGACGAGCACCGGGTTGGACTTCGTCTTGCGCGAGAGGATCTGGATCACGCGGCGGATCTCGCCGTCGCGCCCGATCACCGGGTCGAGTCTGCCGCTCCTGGCCTCATCGACGAGGTCGCGGCCGTACTTCTCCAGCGCCTCGTAGGCGCCCTCCGGCATCGCGCTGGTGACGCGCTGCGCGCCGCGCACCTCGGTCAGGATCTCCAGCAGGCGCTCGGCGGTCAGACCCGACTCGCGCAGCAGCCGGCCGGCGGCGGTGTCCCCGCCCGCTCTCAGGAACGCGACCAGCACGTGCTCGACGGAGACGTAGTCGTCCTTGAGCCGCTGCGCCTCCTGCTCGGCGACGTCGAGCAGCTCGCTCAGCCGTCGCGAGACGTAGACCTGGCCGGGCGCGGCGCCCGGCCCGCTCACGCGCGGGCGCCGTCTCAACTCGGCTTCCAGCTCCTGTGTCAGCCTGCCGGCGTCGACGTCGGCGCGCAGCAGCAGCCGCGGCACGAGGCCGTCGGGCTGCGCGACCAGCGCGAGCAGCATGTGCTCGGGCGCGACCTCGGTGTGACCGAAGCGGAGCGCTCTGGTCTGCGCGTCGTGCAGCGCCTCCTGGGTCTTCTGCGTGAGTCTCTCGGGATCCATGCGTCAACTCCCGCGTTCGGTCGGATTTTCGTAACGCGCCAGGCGCGCCTGCAGCGCGTCGATGCGGTCGAGCAGGTCGAGCGCCAGCAGCGCGCCGGCCCAGTTGAGGCCGAGGTCGCGCCGCAGGCGCAGCAGCAGGGTCAGGCGCGCCGCCGCCTCCGCGGAGAACCGCGGCGCCGCGGGCGTCCCGGCGACCGGCTCGAGCGCGCCCAGCGCGACGAGCCGTCTCACCAGCTCTGGATGGAGCCCCGCGCGACGCGCGACCGCGTCGAGCGGCAGCTGCTCGGCAGGGGGCGTGACGACGAGCGCGGCGATCCGCGTGCGAGTCGGCGCCGACATCTACAGCCCCGCGCGCGGGTCGAAGTCCGACGACGCCTGCGCGAGCCGCTCGAACAGCTCTCTCTGCTCGCGCGTGAGGCGTCTCGGAACGTGGATCTGCACGACGGCGTAGAGGTCGCCGGGACGACCGCCGGGGTCCGGCAGGCCCTCTCCTCTCAGCCGCAGGCGCCGGCCGCTGGAGCTGCCGGCGGGAATGCTCAGCCGCGCGCTGCCGCGCAGCGTCGGGACGCGCACGGCCGCGCCGAGCGCCGCCTCCCAGGGCGCCGCAGGCAGGTCGAGGTAGACGTCGCGGCCGTCGACGCGGAACCGTCTGTGAGGGCGGACGCGGACGCGCAGGAAGAGATCGCCGCGCGGTCCGCCGCCGATCCCCTCCGCACCCTCGCCGGCGAGCCGGATCCGCTGCCCGTCGCGGACCCCGGGCGGGATCTCCACCTCGTAGTCGCGGCCGTCGGCGAGCGAGATCGACCGTCTGCCGCCTCTCGCGGCCTCCTCCAACGGCAGCTCCAGCACCGCCTCCACGTCGTCGCCGCGGCTCGTGAACCCCTCGAAGCGGCTGCGGCCGCCCGCGCCCGCGCCGCCGCGCGCCGCCCCGCGTCCGAACAGCTGGTCGAAGAAGTCGCTCATCCCGGGGCCGCCGCCGAAGCCGCCGCCCGCGCCGTCGCCGAAGTCGACCCGCACGTCCTCCCAGCCGCCGCCCGGCCCGCCCGCTCCGCCGCCGCGGTAGCCGCCGCCGAAGCCGCCGAACCCCTCGGCGCCGGAGACGTCCTGCCCCGCTCTCCAGTTCGCGCCGAGACGGTCGTACCGTCTCCGCTTGTCGGGGTCGCGCAGGACCTCGTACGCCTCGCTCACCTCGGCGAACCGCTGCCCGGCATCCGGATCTCTGCTGACGTCCGGGTGGTTCTCGCGCGCCAGTCTGCGGTAGGCGCGGCGGATCTCCTCCTCCGAGGCGTCGCGGGAGACGCCGAGCGTGTCGTAGTAGTCGCGGAAGCCGACCGACATCTACGCCGCTCCGGACTGCCCGACGCCGGCCGGATGGCGCGCGACGAGCACCTGGGCCGGACGCAGCACCCGGTCGCCGAGCGCCCACCCCGATCGCGCCACCTCGGCGATCGCGCGGTCGGGCAGCTCGTCGGTCTCGCGCACGCCGACGGCGTCGTGGCGCTCGGGGTCGAACGGCTCGCCGACGGCGCCGATCCGTCTGAGCCCGTGCCGCTGCAGCAGCGTCTCCATCTGCTGCAGGAGCGGTCGCAACCCCTCGTCGTCGGCACGGTCGCCGGGTCTCATCCGCAGTGCCCGCTCGACGCTGTCGACGACCTCGAGCCAGTCGGTCAGCAGCCGCTCGCGCGTCTCGCCGCTGCGCCGCTCGATCTCGGCGGCGCTGCGCTTGCGGTAGTTGTCGAGGTCGGCGAGCGCGCGGCGCCAGCGGTCGTCGAGCTGCGCGACCTCGCCGCGCAGCTGCTCGACCGCGTCCTCGC
>JAEXXR010000642.1 GCA_023405705.1 Actinomycetes bacterium | reverse complement strand
CCCGGCGACGGGGCGGACGGCGCACGAGCTGCTGTGGAGGGGGGGGGTGGGGCGCGGCGCCGAGCGCGGCTGGGCGGCGGCCGCCGCGGGCACCGGTCCGCTCGCGGCGCAGGCCGGGCGTGAACTCGACGCCGTCGTCGCCCTGTTCCAGGCTGCCAAGCGTCACGGCGAGCGCGCCGACGGCACCACCGCGCTGGCGTTCCTGCGCGGAGTGCTCGACTCCGACGTCGCGGAGGACCGGCTCGACGCCGGTGACGGAGCGGACGCGGTCCGCATCCTCACGCCCGCCGGCGCCCTCGGCGCCGAGTTCGACACCGTCGTCGTCGCGGGCGTGCAGGACGGTGTCTGGCCGAACCTGCGGTCGCGGGGCAGCCTGCTGCAGACCTGGCGGCTCGCCGCCGCGGCGAGCGGAGCCGATGCCGCCGCGAGCACCCTCGATCGACGCCGGGACGTGCTGCACGACGAGCTGCGGCTGTTCGCGCGCGCGTGCTCGCGGGCACGCCGGCTGCTGGTCGTCACCGCGGTCGACGACGACGACACCGGCCCGAGCCCGCTGTTCGAACTGCTGCCGCCGCCCGAGACCGCGGCGCGCGGCCCCGAGCATCCGCTGTCGCTGCGCGGTCTCGTCGCCGCGCATCGCCGCACCCTCACGCGCCCGGATGTCCCGGCAGGCGCCGTGGCCGCCGCCGCCGGTCAGCTCGCCGTGCTCGCCGACGCGCGCGTGCCGGGGGCGGCGTCGGACGAGTGGTTCGGTATCCTTTCGCCGAGTTCGACCGCGCCGCTGCGCGACCTCGACCGTGAGGACGTCCGCGTCTCGCCGTCGAGGCTGCAGGCGCTCGAGGAGTGCCAGCTCGACTGGGTGCTCGGCGATCTGGGGGCGGATGCCGGGGGAGCCGTCGCCGGGCTCGGGACGCTCGTGCACGCCGCGATGGAGAACGCCGAGGGCATCGACGAGGCGGCGCTGTGGGCGGTGGTGGCCGAGCGGTGGGGGGAGCTGGACTTCGAGTCGGCGTGGCGCGATCGCGCGGAGCAGCAGCGGGCCCGGGATCTCGTGCGCCGTCTCGCCCTGTACCTGCGGCGGTTCGCGGCCGACGGCGGGACCCTGCTGGGGGCAGAGCCGCACTTCGAGGTGCCCGTCGACCTCGATCCGCCGCGCGCGCACGGGGCGATCGTCAGCGGATACATCGACCGGGTCGAGCGCACCGGCTCCGGCGAGGTCGTCATCGTGGACCTGAAGACGGGCAAGCGCGAGCCCCAGACCGACGCGAAGGTGGCAGACAACCCGCAGCTCGCGGCGTACCAGCTCGCGCTCGCCAGCGGCGCGATCCCGGCCGCGGAGGGACTCACCCCGGGCGGGGCGAAGCTGCTCGTGCTGCGCCCCACGGCGGCGACGAAGGACTACGTCGAGCCCCGCCAGCCGCCGATGGACGCGGAGACCACGGCGGCATTCCTCGCCCGCGTGCGGGCCGCCGCCGACGTCATGAGCGGCACCACGTTCGCCGCGCCCTACGAGGAGCACTGCCGTGACGATTACGCGTACGGACTCTGCCGCATCCACACGATCGGGGCGGTGAGCGCGTCGTGACCGCCCCGGCATCCGCCCTCGTCGACACGATCACGGTCTCTCCCGCGGCGCTGTCGGCGGCCCTCGGCCAGTTTCCGCCGACGCCCGAGCAGGCAGCCGTCATCGCGGCACCGCTCGCACCCGCCCTCGTCGTCGCCGGCGCCGGCAGCGGCAAGACCGAGACGATGGCCGGACGCGTCGTCTGGCTCGTCGCGACCGGGGCCGTCCGCCGCGATGAGATCCTCGGGCTCACCTTCACCCGCAAGGCCGCCGGCGAGCTCGCCGAACGCATCCACCGGCGCCTGCATCGGCTCGCGGAGTTCGAGCGCCGCGGCCTCGTGCCCCACCTCGACGCACTGCACCGCGCGGGACGGCTGGACGTGCTCGGCGAGCTGGAGCGGGTGGGCGCGCCGGAGAGCGCCCGACGTGCCGTGCTCGATGAGCTCGCCGCGACGACGGGAGCGACGGAGCCCGCCGCGGCGCCGGATGCCGACGCGTTGCTGCACCGCCCGACCATCGCGACCTACAACAGCTTCGCCGACGCCATCGTCCGCGAGCACGCCGTGCGCGTCGGCCGCGACCCCGAGGCCGCGGTGCTCAGCGAGTCCGCCGCGTGGCTGCTCATGCGGCGCGTCGTGCTCGAGTCGGACGACGCGCGGCTGGAGCAGCGCGACGAAGCGCTGCGGACGATCATCGACGGCGCGCTGCGCATCGCGCGCGACGCGGTGGACAACCGCGTCGACCTCGACGAGCTCGCCGCCTTCCCCGCCGCCTTCGCCAACGTCCTCGAGCGCCCCTCGGCGAAGGCGGGCGTCGGGGTGTACGTCGACATCGCGCGCGCGGCCGCCCGCGTCGGCGGGCTCGCAGTGCTCACCGACCTCGCGCGGGAGTACGCCGAGCGCAAGCGACGGCGCGGCGTCATCGACTTCTCCGATCAGGTGGCGGGGGCGTGCGATGTGCTGTCCGGCCAGCCGGCGGTGGCGGCGGAGCTGCGCGAGCGCCACCGGGTCGTGCTCCTCGACGAGTACCAGGACACCTCAGTCGTGCAGACCGACCTGCTGGCGACCGCGTTCCGGGATGCTGCGGTCATGGCCGTCGGCGATCCGCACCAGTCGATCTACGGCTGGCGCGGCGCGAGCGCGGGCAACCTCGGCGGGTTCGCCGCCGCGTTCTCGTCCTCCGGCGAGGCCGGGTCGTTCTCCCTCATGACCAGCTGGCGCAACAGCGGTCGGGTCCTCACCGCCGCCGGGGCGGTGCTCGCGCCACTGGCCGCCTTGGCGCCCGTCGCCGTCCAGCCGCTGCGGGCGCGCCCCGGGGCCCCCGACGGCGCGGTCGAGATCGGCTTCGACGCCGACATCGACGCCGAAGCCGACCGCGTCGCAGAGTGGTTCGCGGCCACACGCGCCGCCCGGGCGCGGGCCGGGAAGCAGACCACCGGTGCGGTGCTCTTCCGCAGCAAGAAGCACATGGTCCGCTTCGCCGACGCGCTCGGGCGCCGCAGCATCCCGCATCGCATTCTGGGGCTCGGCGGCCTGCTGTCCACGCCCGAGGTGGTCGACGTCGTCTCGGCCCTGCGGGTCATCAGCGATCCGCGCGCCGGCTCGGCGCTCATCCGGCTGCTCGCCGGCCCCCGCTGGGCGATCGGCCTGGCGGATCTGCGGGCGCTGGCCGAGCTCGCGCGGCGCATCTCGCGGCACGACAGCGCCCTGCAGCCGCTGGCTCCCGAAGTCGTCGAGCGGATGCGCACCTCGGCGGGCGACGAGCAGGGATCGCTCATCGACGCCCTCGACTTCTTCACGCGGCATCCGCTCGACCACGGCTGGCTCGCCGGGTTCACGCCCGCCGCCCGCGAACGCCTGCGCGAGGCTGCCGCCGTGTTCGCCGGGCTGCGCCGGCAGGCGGCCCTCCCGATCCCGGAACTCGTCCGCACGATCGAACTCGAGCTGCGGCTCGACATCGAACTCGCCGCGAATGAGGCGCGCGGACCGGCGCGCACCGCAGGCGATCAGCTGCGCGCGTTCGTGGACGAGCTGCACGGTTTTCTCGCGACCGACGAGAACGGGTCGCTGCCGAGCCTGCTGGCGTGGCTCGACCACGCCGAGCGGCTCGACGAGTTCGCCCCGCGCACCGAGCCCCCCGAGGACGATGTCGTCCAGCTGCTGACGATCCACGGGTCGAAGGGCCTGGAGTGGGACGCCGTCGCGGTGGTGCGCCTCGTGGAGGACGAACTGCCGACGCGGGCCAAGGACACGCAGGGCTGGCTGGGGTTCGGCGTGCTGCCGTACGAGTTCCGCGGCGACGCCCCGTGGCTGCCGGCGCTGCGGTGGCGCGCGGCGGACGCGCCGACCCAGCAGGACCTGAAGAGCGCCCTGGCCGAGTTCGTCGCCGCCGGACGCGCCCGGCAGATCGAGGAGGAGCGACGCCTCGCGTACGTCGCGGTCACGCGGGCGCGCGACCACCTCCTGCTGACGGGGTCGAGCTGGTCGGGCACGAAGTCCTCGCGGCGCCCCAGCCCCTTCCTGCGCGAGATCGCCGACGCACTGGAGATCATGCTGGCCGAGCCCGACGACACCGGCGGCAACCCGTACGAGGGGCAGCGCCGCCT
>JAEXXR010000639.1 GCA_023405705.1 Actinomycetes bacterium | reverse complement strand
CCTCGAGATCGTTCCCTGCACGAAAGGGCTCCTTCCCCTCTGACCTTCAGTCGACCGCTCCCCATCCTGACGGATCGCCCCACCGGCAAGGCGGCGCATGGCCATATGCCCGACGCGGTCCCCGCGCTCCGCGTACGCTTGCGCGATCGGGGCTGACGGATTCCAGAGCGCCGCCGCCGCGCGGCCGGCCGAAGATCGCCTCTTCGCGACGCGCCCGTGGACCGGCTGGGTCTGGTTCGGCCTCGTCGTCCTCGTGCTCGCCGGCCACGTCGTCGTCAGACTGGCCGACTCCGAGACCGAGCCGGCCGGCAGCTCCTGCACGTCGCTCACCGACGCCGGCCGCGAGACCTTCGCGAACGCCGTGCTGCCGCTTCAGCTCGCGATCGTCGCCTGGATCGCCTTCGGCGGCGTCGTCGCGATCTCCGCCTGGTGGCGCCGCACGCGCGAGATCCCCCGCACGCTCGCGACCTCCCTGCTGCTCGTCTCCTTCGCCCTCCTCTGCGTCGCGGGAGCCGCCGGCGTCGCGACCGAGGGCATCGTCAAGCTCCTGCTCGCGGTCGTCGGCCTCCCCGCGATCGCGGTCGTCACCGCCCTGCTCGCCCTCGCCGCCCGCCTCTCCCCCGACGACGAGGACCGCCGCCCCTGGGGCCTCGTCTGGCGCACCGCCCTGCTCCTCCTCGCCAGCCTCACCGCGGGAGTGCTGCTCGGCGGCAACGGCGAGGTGTCGATCTGCTGAGGGTGTCAGACGACGCTGTCGCGCAGGGGCGCCGGCTGCATCGGAACGGATAGCACTCGAGCGGCGTCAACATTCAGTACTGAGCGTTAGGGCTGTGCGGTGCTGCAACGGAGTCCTATCGTCCCCGCGGTCGGTCTCACCTATCGTCATGGACTCATTCCCAGTGCCCAGACCGCCGAGGTCGGCGGCGTCCGGCGGTGCCGTTTCCTGGCGTGCTTGTTCCCTTCGCACGCCGGACCGCATGCGTCATGCCGCTCGACTGGGAGCGCCGCAGTTCCGGCTCCGCCTGCACCCCCTCATGGTGGCGGTCGGGACTGCGGCGCAAGCGGGTTCGCGAACCTCCGGCGCAACCTCGCGATTCGCACAGGTCTGTGCTGTACGTTTGCGTCTCTCAGCGACTTTGGGGAGCGAACACGGGGATGTCGGTGAAGCATGCGGTGCTGGGGCTCGTCATCGAACGTCCCGGTTACGGATACGAGCTCGTTCAGCGCTTCGAGAAGCGGATAGGGGTCTGGCGGCCGTCGAAGACGGCGGTCTATCCGGCTCTGCTCAGACTGCACGCGCGCGGATACGTGCGGCGCCGCGCCGACTCCTCTGCGCATCGCAACGTCACGTGGTACGAGGCGACCGAGCAAGGACGCGAAGAGTTCAGGACGTGGCTGCGCACGCCGCCGGACCTGATGCCCATGCGCGACGAGATGTTCGTAAAGATCGCCTTCGCGACGGACGACGACTTGCCGGTCCTGATCGAGCAGACGCGCACCCAGGAGCAGATGTGCCTGGATCGCATCGAACAGCTCGCCGGCGCCGGCGCCGACGTGACCGTGCTGACCGACCCTGCAGCCGAATGGCGAGTGATCGGCCAGGCGTGGCTCACGCGCACCGAGGCAGCGCAGCTGGCTGTGACCGTCGAGGCGCTCCAAGAGGCCCGCGCGCTGATGAAGCAGACCTTGCGGCGCGCACGCCCGTCGAGCTGATGGCGACACCGCTGCTCGCCTTCGACCGGGTCACGAAGACGTACGTCCGAGGAGAGCACGAGACGGTCGTGCTCGACTCGGTCTCGTTCGAGATCGAAGGCGGGCAGCTCGCGGCGGTCTTCGGCCGCCGCGCGGCGGGCAAGTCGACGCTGCTGCGAATCGCCGCCGGCCTGGACGCTCCGGACAGTGGCACCGTGCGGATGAACGGTGCGCCCCTGCGCCGCGGACGGCTCGCCGGGCTGCCCCGAGGAGTTGCCTGGATGCGTCGCTCCGGGCCCTTGTCCGAATCGATGCCAATCGTCGACTACGTCGCACTGCCGCTGCTGGAGACCACGTCGCATCGCCGAGCGCGTCAGATCGCGCTTGACGCGCTCGATCGGATGGAGGCCGCTCAGTGGGCCGACGCACGGTGGAGCACGATGTCCGACACCGAGCGGACGCTGGCCGCGCTCGCCCGCGCGATCGTCGGCGAGCCGGCACTGCTTCTCGCCGACGACCCGACCGCAGGGCTCGACATGCGGGAGCGCGAGGTCGTGCTCGGGCTGCTGCGTCGCCTGACCGAGAGCCGCGGGACGACGGTTCTGATCACGGTCCCCGCGCTGCCGGACACCTTGCGTGCCCACCGCATCATGTCCCTCAGCGACGGCGAGCTGATGCATGCGTCGAGCCATCGCTCGGACCCGACCAACGCTGCTACTCGCCGTCGAGGCGGGTCAGCCTGAGACGTGCTCGTAGTCCGAGATCTCGTCAAGCGGTTTCCTACGGGCGACGGTGAGGTCGTGCGGGCGATCGACGGCGTCTCGCTCACCGTCAGCGGCGGTGAGCTCGTAGCGCTCTACGGCCCGAGCGGGTCCGGCAAGACGACGCTCCTGAAGATCATCGCCGCGGTGCTCGAACCCGATCGAGGCGAGGTCGCACTCCGTGGTCGCTCGGTGCTCGGCCTGCGCGAACGCGATGCGACGCTCTACCGCCTGCGTGATCTCGGTCTCGTGCTGCAGACGTTCCATCTCGTTGCCGGTTTGAGCGCGGGAGAGAACGCCGCGCTCAAGTTGATCGCCGACGGCGTGCCGCGCCCTGAAGCGCGACGCCGGGTCGAGCCGCTGCTGCGACAGCTCGGCCTCGACACCCGGCTCGAGCACCGCACCGGCGATCTGTCGATGGGCGAGCGGCAACGTCTCGCCCTGGCCAAGGCACTGTCGAACGACCCACCGCTCGTGTTGGCGGACGAGCCCACCGGCAGCCTCGACACCGTCCGCGGCCGCGCCGTCCTGAGAATGCTCCGAAACCACGGGCGAGCACGCTCCGCGATCACGGTGATCGCGACGCACGACCCAAAGGCGGCGCGGTTCGCCGACACGGTCTACACGCTGCGTGACGGCCGTCTCGTCATCGGCCGCTGACAGATGCCCGACGCACGCACGTGAGCCTCCGCAACCTCGGCTGGTTCTGGTGGCGCCGTTTCCGTCACCGCGCACGACACGAAGAGCTGTTCGCACTGGTCGGGTTCGCCGTCGGCGTCGCGCTCCTGTTCGCCGTCCAGGTCTCGAATCAAAGCCTCCGCGCGTCGATCGCGACGCTCACCGACGGTGTCGTCGGCGACGCTCAATGGCAGTTGACAGCTCGCGACGCACGTGGCTTCGAGGCGGCAACGTCCGACCGAGTCGCAGCGGTCGACGGGGTGCGCGCGGTCGCCTCGGTGCTCGAGCTTCAGGCAAACCTCACGAAGGGCGGCCGCGAGCGCTCGGTCACGGTGCTCGCCGCAGACGAGCGACTCGCCGACCTGGGCGGTTCGGTCGTTCGCGGTCCTGCAGCGGAGCGGCTCGGCGGCCTGTCCGGGATTCTCCTGCCGGCTGAGGTCGCGACCGGGCTCGGCGCATCCCCTGGAACGACGGTGGTGCTGCAGACGCGTGGGCGCAACGCGCCCGCGACCGTCGCGGCCGTGCTCGGACCCGATCAGATCGGGCCTCTGGCCGCCAGCCCAATCGCAGTCGTGTCGCTTCGTCAAGCCTGGAGGCTCTCCGGCCTGGACGGCCGGGTCTCCCGGCTGCTCGTCGTCGCGGACGCCGGACGTGAGGCGGAGGTCCGAGCCGCGCTGAGCAGGATCGCCGGCGAGCGGCTTGATCTGCGCCGCAGCGACTTCGACGACGAGGTGTTCGAGCAGCTCGCCATGCCGAACGACAGCTCGACGTCCCTGTTCGCCGCGATCGCCGCGCTCGTCGGGTTCCTCTTCGCCTTCAACGCGATGCTGGTGATGGCGAAGGAGCGTCGCGCGTTGATCGCAGACATGCGGATGTCCGGGTTCCGCACGCGCACCGTCATTCAGGTGATCGTCTGCGACGCGCTCGTGCTCGGGACGGTCGCCTCGGTGCTCGGCATCGCGCTCGGAGAGGCCCTGTCTCGCAGCGTCTTCCAACCGGAGCCCGGGTACCTCGCGATCGCGTTCCCCGTCGGCACCGGGCGCGTCGTCGAAGCTCCGACGGTCCTCGTGTCGTTCGCTGCAGGCGTCTGCGCGGCGGTCGGCGCCGCCCTCGTCCCGCTGCTCGACACCTATCGCTCGGACGCGCCGCTGGACGAGGTCGAGGACACCGGGCTCGCGCGCACCACCCCGCGCACCGGCATCAGCCGAGCTTCGCTCGCGAGCGCTGTGACGGCGCTGCTCGCGACGACGGTCATCGTCGTGCTCGCCCCCGCTGCCGCTCTGCTCGGCATGGCGACGCTCCTCGCCGCCATGCTGCTCAGTCTGCCGCTCCTGTTGACTGCCGCGATCGCGCTCGTCACCCGTGTGTGCCGCAGGATCACCAGCGTCGTGCCCGTCATCGCAACCGGTGAGCTGATCGCCGCCAGCACCCGCTCGACCGCGATCGCGGCGATCGCCGCCATCGCCGTGTTCGGGGCGACGGCGATCGAAGGCGCGCGCAGGGACCTGCAACGTGGGCTCGACCCGAACGCGCGCGAGCTCAGCGCAGGAGCGGACCTCTGGATCTCGGCCCGCGGCGACGCCAATCTGCTCGGCACCTCCTCGTTCCCGGCGGCGCGCGTCGCGGAGAGAGTCGAGGGGCTGCCGGAGGTCGCCTCCGCCGACCTCCACCGGAGCGCCTTCCTCGACATTGGCGATCGCCGTACGTGGGTGATCGCACCACCGATCGACACACGCTTCCCGTTCCCTCGGAGCCAGCTCGTCGAAGGCAGCTACGACATCGCGGCGACCCACCTCCGGGAAGGGGGCTGGGCGGTCGTCTCGCAGGCCATCGTGGATGCGCTCGGCCTCTCGATCGGGACGCCGTTCCAGCTCGACGCGCCGACTCCGGTCACGTTGCGCCTCGCAGCGGTTACAACAAACTTCGGTTGGTCTCCGGGAACCATCGTGCTGAACGCCGACGACTACCGCGCGGCGTGGCGCAGCGACGACGCGAGCGCGCTGCAGGTGACGTTCACGGCCGGGACGCCGATCGAACCGGGCGTCGCCGCGGTCGAACGGGCACTCGGCCCAGACTCGCCGTTCAGCGTGCAGACGGCGACGGAGCGCGAGCGCGGCTTCCGCGCCACGACGCGCGGCGGCCTTGCCCGGCTCCAGCACATCGCGACGCTGCTGATTGTCGCGGCGGCGCTGGCGATAGCCGCCGCCACCGCTGCGATGGTCCTGCCACGGCGGGCGCGTCTTGCAGACCTCAAGCTCACCGGGATCGGCACGCGAAGCCTCTGGCGAGCGCTCCTGCTCGAAGCCGGTCTGCTCGTCTTCGTCGGAGCAGCTGCCGGAGCCCTGTTCGGCCTCTATGGGCAGCAGCTGCTCGACCGCGCGCTCAACACGGTCACCGGGTTCCCCGTCTCCCACAGCGTGGGGGTCGGCGGAGCGGTCACCAGCGTCGTCGTCGTCACCGCGATCGCTCTCCTGATCACCGCTCTGCCCGGCTGGTGGGCAGCACGGGTGCCTGCGAGGACGGCGTTCGACGGGTGACCGCCGGAGGGCCAGCTCCGCGGCTCGACGCACTACGGCCCCCCGCCCTCGACCAGCACGAGGCTGCCGTCCGGGAGGCGGTAGACGGAGCCGACTCTCTCGCCGCGGCCGGTCGCGGCGCTGCGGGCGCTCGGGGCGGGGAGCGGCTGGGTCGAGCCGGGGCCGGTCTGGGTGGACGGCGCGGTTCTCAGCGGCTCGCGGACGATCGTCCTGCTGTCCCTGTCGACCGTCAGGCCCAGCCCGGCGATCAGGAAGGCGACCGCGAGCACGATCCCGACGTCGAACAGGTTGACGAGGCCGTCGAGCGGGTCGCCGGCCGCCTCGTCGGGCTGGCCGTGGCGGCCGAAGCCGGTGCGCCTCACGGGACGGCACCCGGGACCGGCGGGATCGGCGCGGGCGCGGCCGCGGCGGGGCGCGCGGCGACCGCAGCAGGTC